>CAZUSL010000001.1:0-20047 GCA_964622925.1 uncultured Pseudohongiella sp.
GACCGCGCTCGGCGTCAGTTTGCGGCCGCGTCCCGCGGGACGGTCCGGCTGGGTGAATACCGCGGCGATTTCGTGCGGAGAATCAAGCAGCGCCTGGAGATGCGCGGCCGCGAAGGCCGGCGTGCCGGCAAAACATAGTCGCATCGCCGGCATGGCGCTCAGGCGGACTTCCTGTGTTCCTTTTCCAGCTTGCTGCGGATGCGTTGTCGCTTGAGCGGGCTCAGGTAATCGACGAACAGCTTGCCGTTGAGATGGTCGATCTCGTGTTGAATGCAGACCGCGAGCAGCCCGCAGGCCTCGAGTTCGTAACTCTCGCCATGGGGATCCTGGGCCGTTACGCGAATGGCGCGGGGCCTGGAGACTTCCTCGAAAAATCCCGGCACCGACAGGCAGCCTTCCTGGTAATCCTGCAATTCTTCTTCGATTACCTCGAATTCTGGATTAATGAAGACTTGCGGACTATCTTTTTCCTCGGAGATATCAAGCACGAGCAGGCGCTTGTGCACATTGACCTGGGTGGCGGCAAGGCCGATGCCTTCCGACTCGTACATGGTCTCGAACATGTTGTCGACCAGGGTGCGCAGGCCGTCGTCAAACTCGGTAACCGGGGCGGCGATCTTGCGCAGTCTCGGGTCGGGAAATTCCAGAATCGGTAATTGAGCCATCAGAACTCCGATACGGGCGGAAAAGCGCGCGCCCGAACCGGAAATTATAGCAGTCACAAGGAAATCGTGTCATGGACGAAGCTATGGATAAACCCGGGCTCGAAGCCTATCTCGGCCTGGCGCACCATGGCGCTCTCAATGCGAGCGTGCTGGCAAGGACACTCGGAGAACTGGGACCCTTGAGCCGCATATGGCGCCTGCCCGTGGCGCGATTGCGGGAAGCCGGGTTCTCCGAAGCACAGATAGCGGCCTTGACGGCCCGGAAGCCGGCGCCGCAATGCCGCGGCCGGGTGCAGTCGGACCTGGCCTGGGCCGCGGCCGACGACAGGGCCATTCTCCATTTCGAATCGCCGCGATATCCGGCCTTGCTGCGCGAGATCGCAGCGCCGCCGCCGGTGATTTTCGTGGAAGGCCGGCTGGAGTGTCTGCATTTGCCCGCCATTGCGATGGTCGGCAGCCGCCGCGGCAGCGTCTACGGCCGCCGGCACGCGGAATGGCTCGCCCGGGAGTTGAGCGAGGCCGGCCTCGTGATCTGCTCGGGGATGGCGCTGGGTATCGACACGGCGGCGCACAAGGGCGCGCTCGATGCGGGCGGTTACACGACCGCGGTGATGGGCACCGGGGTGGACGTATGCTACCCGGCGCGCAATCGCGAATTGCGTGAGCAAATTCGGGCGCAAGGCGCGCTGGTCTCGGAATTTCCGCTTGGCGAGCCGGCGATCCCCAGGAATTTCCCTCGCCGCAATCGGATCATCAGCGGCCTTGCCGCAGGCGTCGTGGTAATCGAAGCGAGCCTGAAAAGCGGCTCCCTGGTGACGGCCAAGCTGGCCTTGCAGCAAAACCGGGAGATATTCGCCATGCCGGGCCCGATCTCAAGCTCGTTCTCCCGGGGCTGCCATCAATTGATCCGCCAGGGCGCCACCCTGGTCGAGACTCCCGAAGACATCCTCCGGGAAATGCAGGACATCATCCCCCTCGACAGCTTCCGCCCGAAACCCGCAAACACCCCAACCGGCAAATCCACGCCAAATCCAGACGATGCCAAACTGCTCGCCTTGATCGAAGAATCCGGCACCCTCCCCGAAACCCTGGCCCACCAGACAGGTCTCACTCAGCAACAACTCAACGTAATACTCCTCCAACTCGAACTGGCCGGATCAGTAATCCACCAGGGCGGCAGATACTTCCCAGCGTGAGTGTGTAGCCACCAACGGCCGGAAGGACGATTGCCGGCAAGCGTCCCCCTGCACAATCTGGCCCCACTTGCGAAGGTGTTGAGACTAGTATAGTTTTGCCGGTTTTTTACAGGAGTGTGGGATTGATGAGTTCGCCGTTTGTTGCCATTTTGATGGGGTCGAAATCCGACCTTGAGGCCATGCAGGCCGGGGCCGAAATATTGCATAACTTCGGCATTCGATACGAGATCAAGATCAGCTCCGCCCATCGCACTCCCGAAGCCACCCGGAATTATGTCGAGAATGCCGTCGAACGCGGCTGCCAGGTCTTTATCGCCGGCGCCGGCCTCGCCGCCCATCTCGCCGGCGCCATCGCCGCCCATACGACTCGCCCCGTGATCGGCGTGCCCATGGAAGGCGGGCCGCTCAAGGGTTTCGACGCCTTGTTGTCCACGGTGCAGATGCCTGCCGGCGTGCCCGTTGCATCCGTCGCCATCGGCAGAACCGGGGCGCGCAATGCTGCTTATCTTGCGGCGCAGATCCTGGCCCTGGCAGACGGCGATCTTGCCGAACGCGTCGCCGCGGATCGCCGGGCCAGTGCCGAAAACGTGCAGGCTCAGGACCGGGCTTTGCAGGAGCAGCAGTGAAGCTTCGCCGGCGGTGACCGAGACCCGGGCCATCGAGGCCGCGAGACGGCTGCGGGAAGGCGAGTTGATCGCCTATCCTACCGAGGCGGTCTGGGGAATCGGTTGCGATCCGTTCAACCGCGAAGCCGTATATCGTCTGTTAGGGCTAAAACGGCGCGCTGTCGACAAGGGCCTGCTGCTCGTCGCGGCCGGAATGGAGCAGATCGGCGAGTTGCTCGCGCAATTGACGGTCGACGAAATCGCCAGATTGCGTGACTCATGGCCCGGACATATCACCTGGCTCGTGCCGGATCCCGACAGACAGTATCCCGAATGGATTCGCGGCGAGCATCCGGCGGTAGCGATTCGAGTCAGCGATCACCCCGTCGTGAAGGAATTGTGCCTGGCTTTCGGCGGGCCGATCGTCTCCACTTCGGCCAATCTGGCGGGCGAACCGGAATTTCGCTCGATGGAAGACGTGCGGCGCCAGTTCGGCGCGGACATCGACTGCATAGTCGAAGGCAAACTTGGCGGACACGGCAAACCGTCCGAAATTCGCGACCTGGTCACGGGCGAGCGAATTCGGTAGAAGCCGGGCGTGAAAACCGCAATGAGTAAAATCGATACGGAAGCGGTGCGGCAGTTCCTGCTTGAATTGCAGGAAAATATCTGCGTGCGCCTGGCCGCCGAAGACGGCGCCAGAGAATTCGTCACGGACCGCTGGGACAGGGGGGACGGTGGCGGCGGCATATCCCGGGTGATGAGCGAAGGCGCGGTGTTCGAGAAGGCCGGAGTGAATTTCTCCCATGTGTTCGGAAAAACCTTGCCGCCTTCGGCCACCGCTGCCCGGCCGGAACTGGCTGGACGGGGCTACCAGGCAATGGGGGTGTCGCTGGTGGTCCATCCGGAAAACCCCTTCGTGCCGACCTCCCATGCCAATTTCCGCATGTTCGCCACCAGCGGCGAGGATTCCGTCTGGTGGTTCGGCGGCGGTTACGACCTGACTCCGTATTACGGTTTCAACGAGGACTGCGAGCACTGGCATCGAACCGCGAAAGAGGCCTGCGACCGTCTCAATCCGGAGTACTATCCCCGCTTCAAGCAGAATTGCGATGACTACTTCTATCTGAAGCATCGCGACGAACATCGCGGCATCGGCGGCCTTTTCTTCGACGACTTCAACGAGGGCGGTTTCGCAAGCAGTTTCGCCCTGGTCCGCGCCCTGGCCGAAAGTTATATCGAGGCCTATCTGCCCATCGTCGCGCGCCGCAAGGCGCTCGCCTGGACCGCCGCGCAACGCAGGTTCCAGGAATATCGCCGGGGCCGCTATGCCGAGTTCAACCTGGTTTACGACCGGGGTACGCTGTTCGGCCTGCAATCGGGGGTGGGCAGGACCGAATCGATCCTGATGTCGCTGCCGCCGGCGGTTCGCTGGATCTACGACTGGCGCGCCGAGCCCGGCAGCGAGGAAGAAAAACTCACCAGCTATTACCTGTTGCCGAAGCAATGGGTATGAACCGGTCTCCCATCCGTTACGCCGTCGTCGGCAATCCGATCGGCCATAGCAAATCGCCGCTGATTCATTCGCTGTTCGCGCAACAGACCGACGAAGCGATCGCGTATGAAGCGCTTCTCGCCACGGCAGAAGGCTTCGAGGGCCTCGTCGGCGAGTTCTTCCGCGAAGGCGGCGGTGGATTGAATGTCACCGTACCATTCAAACAGGCGGCCTGGGCCATGTGCCGGCGGCTTACGCCCAATGCCGCGCGGTCGAGAGCGGTCAATACGCTTGATCTGCGCGAAGGCGAACTCTCCGGCGCCAACACCGACGGCATCGGCCTCGTGCGCGACCTTCGCGAGAATCTCGGTATCGAGATCGGCGGCCGCCGCATTTTGCTGCTCGGCGCGGGGGGCGCGGTGCGCGGCGTCGTTCCCGCGCTCGAGGAGGAATCTCCGGCCTCGATGACCGTCTGGAACCGGACCGCCGAACGAGCGGCCGAACTCGCGCGGGATTTTGCCGGCAGCCTGACCGCGGCGAGCATGGATGAATTGCGCGGCAGGCAGTTCGACCTGATCGTCAATGGCACTTCATCCAGCCTGGAAGGGGGCCTGCCCGAGGTCGATGAGGACTGGCTTGCAGGCGGCTGCTGTTGCTACGACATGGTCTACGGGGATGAAGATACGGCTTTCGTGCGCTGGGCCCGAGACCATGGCGCCGCGATTGCCGCCGACGGCCTCGGCATGCTGGTCGAGCAGGCGGCCGAATCGTTTCGCATCTGGCGCGGCGTAGCACCCGACACTGGCCCGGTCATCCGGTACTTGCGCGACAATCGATAAACTTCGGAACTGCGAAAATTGCGGGCACAAAAAAGCCGGCGCCATTCGACGCCGGCTTTTGATTCGTCAGGTCTAGTGTGCTTCGGCGGCGACTCCCGCTTCGCCGTGCTCTTCTTCAAGCGAGGCGTGGTATTCGGCAGGCGTCAACGCCACCGCGTCGCGATCGTGCCCCATGTAGTCGAAGCGGGCGCCTTCGGTGTAATTGCCTTCCACGGCCATGAATCCGATCAGCAGCAGCAAAACGCCGGGCGGGCCGAGAATCGTCAGGCATAGCGCGAGCCGCTCCCAGAAAGCATGCATGAAGATGGCGATGATGAAGCCGGCCTTGACCAGCATGAAAACGATGACCAGGGTCCAGCGCAAGGCTCCCTGTGCATCGAAATAATCGACCGCATAGGAAGCGGCGCTGACGACGAACAGCAAAATCCAGACCTGGTAATAGATTCCAAGTGGATGCTGTTGTCCCGCGGTGTCCGACGATGCCATTGGCGTCCCCTCTTACAGAAGATAGAAGAATGCGAAAATGAATACCCACACGAGATCGACGAAGTGCCAGTAGAGCCCGGCGATTTCGACGATCTCGAAGCCTTTCTTGTCGTAGTAGCCGGCCCAGATGCGCCGCGCCACCCATAACAGGTAGATCACCCCGGCCGATACGTGCAGGCCGTGGAATCCCGTGACCATGAAGAACACAGAGCCGAATTGCGGCGCTCCGAACGGATTGCCCCAGGGCCGCACGCCCTCGTCGACGATCAGCTTGGTCCATTCGAAAGCCTGCATGCCGACGAAGGTCGCGCCGAACAGGGCCGTGAAGCAAATGAACACGATCGTCTTGAACTTGTCGCGCCGGTAACCGTAGTTCACCGCAAGCGCCATGGTGCCCGAACTCGTGATCAGCACGAAAGTCATGATCGCGATCAGGATCAGCGGTATGGGAGCGCCGCCGAAGCTCAGGGCGAAGATTTCGCTTTGCGGCGGCCACGGCTCGGTCGTGGTCATGCGCACGTTGAGGTAGCCGGTCAGGAAGCAGGTGAAAATGAAGGTGTCGCTGACCAGGAAGATCCACATCATGGCCTTGCCCCAGGGCACATGATAGGCCTGCTTGTCCGCCGTCCAGTCGTCGACCAGGCCTGTTACGCCCTCGTTGGGGGCGATACTCGTTGCAGCAGCTTCACTCATTCGTGTCAGTTCCCGTTGATTGCCGGTCCGCCGGCTAGGTGTTGGATAGAATCGCGAACAGCGCCAGCCACACTACCAGCAGGAAATGCCAGTAGAGCGTGCATAGTTCTATGCTGAGGCGAACGTCTTTCGGCTCGCTGCCCGAGAGCAGCCGGATCGAGGTCTTGCTCCAGACCCATAGTCCGCCGAGCAGATGCAAGGCATGCACTCCGGTGAGCAGATAGTAGAACGATGCGGCGGGATTGGGCGTCAGATAGACCCCGGCTTCCTGCAGGCCATCCCAGACCAGCAGCTGCCCGCCGATGAACAGGAAGGCGACGATGCCTCCGGCCAGATACAGCGTGAAAACATTGCGCGCCTCGCCGCGCTTGACCTTGTTGCGGGCAAGCTGGAACAGCACGCTGCTGAGCACGAGCAGTCCGGTGTTGAGCCACAACTGCGCCGGCTCCGCCAGCGGCCGCCAGTCCGGCAGCTCCATGCGGATGAAATAGCTGATCGTGAACAGGCTGAACAGCACCGTGGCGACGACCAGGAAGAAGCCCAGGGCCACCTTTTCCGCCGCGGTGTCGAAGACGCCCTCGGGCTTGAGCCCGCCGATGATACCCTTGCGTTCCCAGGGCTTGTCGGCCAGATGTTTGAGCGATTTCACAGGTCCGCCTTGGATACGTCGTGATCCGGATCGAAATGTTCTTCATCCACCGTCGGCTCTTCGCTTTCCGGCGTGTTCTGCGGGATGAAGTCCTCGTGCGCCCCGGGCACGCTGTAGTCATAGGCCCAGCGGTATACCGTCGGCAGCTTGTCGCCCCAGTTGCCGTGGATCGGCGGGGTGTCCGGCGTCTGCCATTCGAGCGAATTGGCGCCCCAGGGGTTGGGCCCGGCCTTTTCGCCGAAGCGCAGGCTCCAGAACACGTTGATGAAGTACAGCAACTGGGACGCTCCGACGAACAGCGCCGCGATGGTGATGGCGGTATTGGCGTCCTGGGTCGCCGGCGCCATGAACTCGGTGTCGCCGAGCGCGTAGTAGCGCCGCGGCACGCCATGGATGCCGAGATAGTGCATCGGCAGGTAGATGGCGTAGGTGCCAAGGAAGGTGCACCAGAAATGCAGCTTCGCCATTCCCTCGTGGTACATGCGGCCCGACATCTTCGGGAACCAGTGATACAACGCCGCGAACAACACCAGGATCGGCGAAACGCCCATGACCATGTGGAAATGCGCGACCACGAAATAGGTGTCGGACAAGGGCAGGTCGATGACCACGTTGCCGAGGAACAGCCCGGTCAGTCCGCCGTGAATGAAGGTGAAGATGAAGCCGATGGCAAAATACATCGGCGCGTTCATGCGGATGTCGCCTTCCCAGAGCGTCAGCACCCAGTTGTAGACCTTGAGCGCCGTCGGCACCGCGATGATCAGCGTGGTGGTGGCGAAGAAGAACCCGAAATAGGGATGCATGCCGCTGACGTACATATGATGCGCCCAGACGATGAAGCTGAGCAGGCCGATGACGATGATCGCCCAGACCATCATGCGGTAGCCGAAGATGTTCTTGCGGGCATGGGTGCTGAGTACGTCGGACACGAGGCCGAAGGCCGGCAACGCCACGATATAGACTTCCGGATGACCGAAGAACCAGAACAGATGCTGGAACAGGATCGGACTGCCGCCGTCGTAATCGAGCGCCATGCCCGACTCGATTACCGCGGGCATGAAGAAGCTGGTGCCGAGCAAGGTGTCGAACAGCATCATGATGGCCGCCACGAGCAAGGCCGGGAAAGCGAACAGGCCGAGCACGGTGGCGACGAAGATTCCCCAGACCGACAAGGGCAGGCGCATCATGGTCAGGCCGCGGCAGCGATATTGCAATACGGTGACGACATAGTTGAGGCCGCCCATGGTGAAGGCGACGATGAACACCGCCAGCGAGACGAGCATGAGCACGATGCCCATGTCGTGCCCCGGCGTTCCCGCCATCGATGTCTGCGGTGGATATAGCGTCCAGCCCGCCCCCGTCGGGCCGCCGCTGACGAAGAAACTGGCCAGCAGGATGATCACCGAAACGAGGTAAACCCAGTAACTGAGCATGTTCATGAACGGGAACACCATGTCCCTGGCGCCGCACATGAGGGGAATGAGGTAGTTGCCGAAACCGCCGAGGAACAGGGCGGTAAGGAGATAGATCACCATGATCATGCCGTGCATGGTCACGGACTGGTAATACGAATTGGGGTCGATGAGGTCGAAGGTTTCAGGGAAGCCGAGTTGCATGCGCATGAACAGCGACAGCACGAGGGCGACGAGTCCGACGCCGATGGCGGTGCCGCCGTACTGGATGGCGATCACCTTGTGATCCTGGCTCCAGACGTACTTCGTTACCCAGCTATGGGGGTGATGAAGTTCGACCTCCTGGTCCGCCAATGGTACGTATGCCATGTTCTCTGCCTCCTGATTCGATAATGCCCGGTTTCCGGGTTATTCCCCGACCTCGATTCTACTTGAAACAAGCGTGTTGATGTACGCCGCCACGTCCCGGATTTCTTCCTCGTCGGCCATGGCCGTGGCCATGTAGACCATCTGCTCGCCGTAGTCGTCTTCCGGGTGATTGCCGCGGATTCCGGACTGAAACTTGCTGAGTTGGTTGACCATGTACCAGTCACTTTGCCCGGCCAGCGGCGGTGCGTCGGTGTACCAGGTGCCGCTGCCGTCGTCGAGATGGCAGGCGGCACAATTGCGGTCGTAGATGTCCTGGCCGTTGGCGATATCGCCGGTGACCGTGCCCTCGGCCGGTTCGTCGGGCAAAGTGGCGATATACGCGGCCATGTTGCGGACCGCGTCGTCATCAAACAGGGTCAGCGACATCGTGGCCATGCCCCGGCTCGCGTCGTCGTCGCCTTCTCCGCCGCGCACGCCGTTCTTGAAGTATTGCAGTTGCCGCTCGAGATACCAGGCCGGCTGTCCGGCCAGTTTCGGCCCGATATTCAGGGGCGAAACTCCGTCCTGGGGAAGCAGCCCTTCACCCTGCTGACCGTGGCAGGTCGCGCAGATCGCGTATTGCGCCTGGCCGGCCGCGGGGTTGGCGGCGACCATGTTCTGGGTTTCGGCAAATGTCGGCTGGGCGGCGAGCCAGGCGTTGAAGTCTTCCTCGGTTTCCACCACGACCTGGCCGCGCATGATGAAATGGCCGATGCCGCAAAGTTCCTCGCAAAGCACGTCGTAGGTGCCGACTTCGGTGGGCGTGAACCACATGTAGGAAACGAGGCCCGGTACGAGGTCCATCTTCACGCGGAACTGGGGCACGGTGAAGTTGTGAAGCACGTCGTTCGAACGGAAGAGGAAATGCGCGTCCTGGTCGACCGGGAGCCGCATCTGCGGGTCGTTGACGACCACGTCGTCCTGGCCGTTGGGATCTTCGGGATTGATGCCGAAGGGGTTGCTCTGGGAAACGAGCGAAGTGTCGGCGGTGCCGAGGATGCCGTCGGCGCCGGGATAGCGGTATTGCCATTGCCATTGCTGGGCCAGAACTTCGTAATCCCGGGCGTCTTCAGGCACATTGACGAAAACCGCCCAGTAGAACAGGCCCGGCGCCAGCATCAGCACGACGCCGACAGTGGTGAAAATCGACAGATTGATTTCCAGTTTCTTGTTTTCCGGCTCGTACACCGCCTTGTGTCCCGGCTTGTGGCGAAAGCGCCAGACGCAATACGCCATGAAGGCGTTGATCGCGATGAAAACGAAGCCGGTCACCCACAATGTAATCAGGACCGTCAGGTCGATGCCCGCCCAATCCGCGGCGAGAGGAGTGAACCACCAGTCAAAGTAATAGGCAAACACGAAATGCAGAACGACGGTGGCGATGACGAGCAGGAAAAGCGCGATTGCTAGTGACATATTTTGGCAATCCTTGAATTGACTGGCCCCGATTGAATTGCTGCGATCCGGTCGGGCTTGCGAGGATGGGTCTGGCCCTGAATTTTGCGGGGCGCATGGTATAGAATTTTGCTTCGCGCCGCAAGTAGATCACACGCTTGGGCGAGTACGCGCAGGAGGGTGGAATGAAAGTTACGCAGATTGTCTTGTTGCTCGTTGCCGGACTTGCCGCGGGCGCCGGGTCCGCGTTTGCCCAGACGCGGGATTACAGCCCGGAACATCCTTTCGGGACGCTGCGGGAGCAGGCGCGCACCCAGCAGGCCTGGCTCGAGGAACGGCTGGAGCGGAACCTGCCGATGCTCATGCGCAAGCATGGCGTCGATATGTGGATCGTGACCATGCGCGAGTACAACGAGGATCCCGTTTTCCGCGCCCTCGTCTCGCCCACGACTTTCGCAGCCCGGCGGCGCACGATCTATATCTTCCATGACCGCGGCCCCGGCGAAGGCGTCGAGCGGATCGCTCTGGGCGGCTCCTCGCAAGGCGGCGCGTACGACGCGGTCCGCGCCACCGCGACCGCCGCCGACGGCCGCGAGGCCGAACTCTGGGGCAGCGATCAATGGGACCTTTTCGCCGGCATGGTGCGCGAGCGCAATCCCGAACGCATCGCCGTGAACATCTCGCAGGAACACAATTTCTCCGACGGACTCTCGGCCGGCGAATGGGAGCAGATGCAGCAGGCGCTCGGACCCGAGTTGACGGGCCGCGTCGTGCGCGAGCCCCTGCTCGCCATCGATTACCTCGCCATGCGCGTGCCTTCGATGACCCCTGTCTACCGGAAGATGCAGGCCATCGTGCACGAACTCATCGCCACGGCCTTCTCGGACGTCGTCATCGTGCCGGGCCAGACGACGACCGAAGACGTGGAATGGTGGATGCGGCAGCGCGTCCACGACCTGGGGCTCGATTCCTGGTTCCAGCCCTCGGTGTCATTGCAGCGCCGGGGAGCGGACATGGCCGACGCGGTGGCGCCGGTGATCGAACGCGGCGACGTGCTGCATTGCGATTTCGGCCTCGTGGCGCTGGGCATGGCGACCGACACCCAGCACATGGCCTATGTCCTGCGCGAGGGCGAAACCGAGGCGCCCGCCGGACTGCAACAGGCCCTGGCCAACGCCAACCGCCTGCAGGACATCCTCTTCGAGGAGACGCGGGTAGGGCGCAGCGGCAACGAGATTCTCGAATCCGTGCTCGAGAAGATGCGGAGCGAAGGCCTGAACGGGACCATGTACACCCATCCCATCGGCGATCACGGCCATGGCGCCGGACCGCTGATCGGGCGCTGGGATTATCAGGCAAGCATTCCGGGGCGCGGCGACCCGCCCGTGATTCCGAGCATGTGGTTCTCGACCGAAATGCAGGTGACCACGCCGGTGCCCGAATGGGACGGCCAGCCGGTGCGCATGGCGGTCGAGGAAGAGGCCGAGATCACGGCCGAAGGCGAAATGCGCTGGATGCTGCGGCGCCAGACCGAACTGCACCTGGTTCGATAGAACCGGATACGCATCGCCGCCGGTCTGGTCATGGCGGGCAATACGTTGGATAATCCGCGGTTCGTTCGACGGGATTCCGCTGACATCAACTTCAACTCATAGAGGAAAGATCATGCGTCGTTATCTGCTGGAAATTACCGCTGCCGGTCTGCTCGCAACTGTTGCGGTCTCGGCAAGCGCACAGTCCGACATGTATTACTCCGCCCACCACGACTATCGGGTGGTAACGGTCACGGACGGTTTGATTCAGCCCTGGTCGATGGCCTGGCTGCCGAACGGCGACATGCTCGTCACCGAGAAGCCCGGTCGTCTGCGGGTGGTTCGCAACGGCGAACTGCTCCCCGAAGCCGTTCCCGGCGTGCCCGAAGTTTTCTACCGCGGCCAGGGCGGCCTGTTCGAAGTCGTGCCCCATCCCGACTTCGCCGAAAACCGCTGGGTCTATCTGACCTTTTCCAAGCCGGTCGGCGATACCTCGACCACGGCGATCGTGCGCGGCCGCTTCGAGAACGACGAACTCACCAACGTCGTCGAGATCTTCGCCGCCCAATCCGTCGGCTTCGGTCATTACGGCGGCAAGCTGGTATTCGATGACCAAGGCTACATGTTTCTCGTCGTCGGAGACCGAATGGCGCAACCCGTCGGCGACCTGACCATCCATGCGGCGCAGGACACGAGCAATCACAACGGCACCGTCATGCGGCTGCACGACGACGGCAGCGTACCCGACGACAATCCCTTCGTCGGCAGCAGCGACGTGCTCCCGGAAATCTGGAGCTTCGGTCATCGCAGCCCCCAGGGCCTGGCGATCCATCCGGTAACCGGCGATCTGTGGGAAACCGAGCACGGGCCCCAGGGCGGCGATGAACTCAACCGCATCGAGCCGGGCATGAATTACGGCTGGCCGGTCATCGGCTACGGCGTCAACTACGGCGCCATCGGCAGCCCGATCCATGTCGGCATCGGCCAGGACGACATGCAGGCGCCGGATCACATCTGGGTGCCGTCGATCGCCGCTTCGGGCCTGATGATCTACTCGGGCGACCAGTTCCCGGGCTGGTACGGCAGCATCTTCGCGGGCGGCCTGGCCGGCGAGCAGCTCGCGCGTCTGCACCTGAGCGATGACTATCGCGAAGTCATCGTCGAGGAAACGCTGGCCTATGACATGGGCCGCATCCGCGACGTGCGCCAGGGCCCGGACGGTTACATCTACCTGGCCATCTCCGACCGCAGCGGCGACGAGGAAACCCCCATCGTCCGCCTCGAACCGGTCGACTAGGGTATAAGGACTTCGAGCCGTCTGCGACGGTTCGAAGCCGCATTCGGTAGTCTCACCGGTCTTCCGCGGGGGACTGGCCGTAGGTGGGCGCATCGCCGGCCAGGTAAGCCAGTTCCTCCCCGGTGGACTCTCTACCCAATGCCTTGTTGCGATGCGGGAAGCGGCCGAAGCGGGCTATGACGTCCCGGTGGTCGCGGGCGTAGGATGCCTGTTCTCCGGAAAAATTCTCGAAGGCCGCGAGGCATTCCGCATCGAGCTTCTCCGTCACGCGAACCGACAACTCCTGCGCCGCGGGATCTTCGGCATGTTGCAGCGGCATGTAATAGAAGGCCCGCTCCAGCAAACCGACTTCGCGGTCCATGCCCCGGTCGATGGCGTCCAGCGCCAGGGCGAGCGCCCGGTCGTCGCCGGCGAACGCGCCGGCGCGCCCCCGATAGATATTGCGCGTGAACTGGTCGAGCACGATGATCAGCGCGAGGCGTGACGGGGCTTCCCGCTCCCAACTTGCGCAAGACCCGGCAAGCGCCGCCTCCACGAGCGTCCCGAACCGCTCCCGGATCATTTCGTCCGTAGCCGAATCAAAGCCGTACCAGAGTTTGAGCCGGTCACCCAGGTCGTCCGGCTTCAGCGGCAAGCGCCCGAACCAGAACGCAAGCACTTCCCGATAGTCCATTTCCCGATCGTTCATCCAGTTTCCCCTCTTCGCCGCAGCCACGGATCACTTGGCTATACTATAGGCGATGAGCCAGCGTTTCACAGCGCCCGAAACGATGCGCGCCTGCATGCTGACCGGCATGGGCGGGCTTGACAAGATCGAGTTTCGTACCGGCTGGCCGACTCCTGCGCCCGGCGCAGGCGAAGTGCTGATTCGCGTCGATGCGTGCGGGCTGAACAATACGGACGTCAACGTGCGCATGGGGTGGTATTCGCGCAACGGGCCGCAACCGAAGGCATGGGATGGCAGCGAACTCGCGTTTCCGCGTGTCCAGGGCGCAGACGTTGCCGGAACGCTCGTGGCAATGGGCAGCCGCGTCGGCCACCTGCAGCCTGGCCAGACTGTCCTTGTCGATCCGTGGCTGCGCGACTGGAATGACCCGAACAATACGGAAAAGTGCGGCTATTTCGGATCGGAGCGAGATGGGGGCTTCGCGGATTACGTCGTAGTGGACGGCCGCAATGTGCACGCCATTGAAACGGATTTGTCCGCGTCGGAACTGGCGACGTTCGCAACATCGTATGTGGCGGCGGAGAACATGCTTGATCGCGCCCGCGTGACCCGCGGCGATACGGTCCTGATCACCGGCGCTTCCGGCGGCGTCGGCTCGGCGCTGATCCAACTCGCCAACCGCCGCAACGCCCGCACTGTGGCCATGTGCGGCGCCGACAAACGTCAGGAAGTCATGGCGGCAGGCGCGGATGCGGTCGTGCCGCGCGACGCGTCCGACCTGGGCAAGGCGCTGCGCAAGGCTACGGGTGAAGCGTACGTGAACGTCGTCGCCGACGTAGTGGGGGGGCCGGTCTGGCCGCGGCTGATCGAATCGCTCGCCCGCTGCGGCCGCTACACATGCGCCGGGGCGATCGCGGGTCCGCACGTGGATCTGGATCTGCGCAATCTGTACCTTCGCGACCTGACATTCACCGGCGCGACCGTGGCGCCTCCCGGCTTGTTCGCACGCCTGGTACGCTATATCGAGGCCGGAGAAATACGGCCGTTGCTCGCGGCCGAGTATCCGCTTGAGAATCTTCGCGAAGCACAGCAGGCGTTCATGGAAAAACGCCACGTCGGAAGTATCGTGGTCACCATGCGATGATGCGCTCAAGTCGAAAACGAGTCGGAACCGGACCGGCGTCCGCTGCCGGGAGCCCCCTCCGAGATCCCTGAACGGGGCTCCCGTAGTGCGCAAGCCCGGCTTGAGATTCGGGCTGAAAAATGCTTGAATGCGCACGCATTCGGCGGCGCCCGAATCCACCCCCGGCGCCGCCCCGCGACTGGTCCGCCAATCGATGACTGAAACCGCAGCCCGGCAAGTATCCGCCTCCTGGCGCGACTACTACGAGATGTGCAAGCCCCGCGTGGTCATGCTGATGATCCTGACCTCGCTCGTGGGCATGTTTCTCGCTGTGCCCGGCATGGTTCCCTGGCGCGTTCTGCTGCTCGGCAACCTCGGCATCGCGCTCGTCGCCTGCTCCGGCGCTGCGGTAAACCATCTCATCGACCGGCGCATCGACCGCATCATGCGGCGTACTTCCGGCCGGCCGCTGCCCCAGGGCCGCGTCGACCCGATCCAGGCGGCGATTTTCGCCTTGCTGCTATGCGCGAGCGGCATGACGATCCTGCTCGTCTGGGTCAATCCGTTATGCGCCTGGCTGACACTCGCTTCCTTCGTCGGCTATGCTTTCATCTATACCGGCTGGCTGAAACACGCTACGCCCCAGAACATCGTCATCGGCGGCCTCGCCGGCGCCATGCCGCCCCTGCTCGGCTGGTCGGCGGTAACCGGCACCATCGAAGCCGACGCCCTCGTGCTCGTGCTCATCATCTTCGCCTGGACGCCGCCGCATTTCTGGGCGCTGGCGATCCACCGCAAGGAAGAATACGCACGCTCCGGCGTGCCGATGTTGCCGGTCACCCATGGCGAGTATGCGACCCGGGTGCATATCATCGTCTATACCGTGATCCTGGTGGCGGCAAGCGTCGTCCCCTGGTTCACCGGCATGGGCGGCTGGATCTATCTCGCTTCCGCATTGCTGCTCGGCGCCGGATTCCTGTACTGGTCGGGAAGGCTGATGTTCCGCCCGCGCCCCGACATTCCGATGCGCACCTTCGGCTATTCCATCGTCTACCTGGCGCTGCTGTTCGTCGCCCTGCTGGTGGACCACTACCTGGCTTGAGCGGCGCATGGCTGCCATCCGCCTGAACAGAACCGCCTGGATCGCTTTTGCCTTGCTCAATGCGCTGCTGCTGGCGCTCATCTTCTTCCTGCTGCAATTCCGTGCCGAGCGCGCCGAACTTGCGCAATTGAACGATCTCGGCGCGGCGGTCTATCCGGAGCCCCTGCCGCTTGCGGAAATTTCCCTGACCGATCAGGCGGGACAGCCGTTCGGCCTCGACCGCATGCGCGGCGCCTGGAGCCTGGTGTTCTTCGGTTTCAGCAATTGCCCGGACATGTGCCCGCTGACCTTGTCGGAACTCGGGGATTTCTATCGCGCCCGGACCGAATCCGTGCAGCCGCCGCTCAATGTGCTCTTCGTATCGGTGGACCCCGCCGACACGCCGGAGATCATCGGCGAGTATCTGCTGGGCTTTCATCCTGATTTCATCGGCTTGAGCGGGACCACCGAAAACATCAACGCGTTCGCCGGCCAATTGTTCGTCAACACCGGCGCGGCCGAAAGTTCCGTCCACGGCGGCCATGCGCGTCCTGCCGGCAGCCCCGAAGGATTCATCAGCCACAGCATCCACATGGGCGTGATCAATCCGTCGGGGGAACTCGTCGGGCTGCTGCGCCCGCCCCATCGCGCCGGCGACATTGCCGGAGCGCTCGAAACGATCTTCCGGCGAGCCTGAAGCGAAGCGTATCCGACATGGCCGAATCCGCAGACAGCCCCGCATTGATACTGGTAGACGGATCTTCCTACCTGTTCCGCGCCTTCCACGCATTGCCGCCGATGACGACCGGCCGCGGCCAGCCCACCGGCGCCGTGCGGGGCGTGATCAGCATGATCCGCAATCTGCTGAACAAGTATCCAGACAGCCGCGTCGGCATCGTCTTCGACGCCAAGGGCAAGACCTTCCGCAACGATATCTACGCCAAATACAAGGCGCACCGCCCGCCGATGCCCGACGAACTGCGCTCCCAGATCGAGCCGATTCACCGGATCATCCGCGCCATGGGCCTGCCCCTGCTCATCGTCGAGAACGTCGAAGCCGACGACGTCATCGGCACACTCGCCCGCCAGGCCGACGCTGAAAACGTATCGATCCTGATTTCCACCGGCGACAAGGACCTGGCGCAACTCGTCACGGGCCAGGTCACCCTGATCAACACCATGAACGACGAACTGCTCGACCCGCCCGGAGTCGAGGCCAAGTTCGGCGTTCCCCCGGAGCGGATCATCGACTTGCTCGCGCTCATGGGCGACAAGTCCGACAACATTCCGGGCGTGCCCGGCGTCGGCGCCAAGACCGCCGAAAAATGGCTCAAGGAGTTCGGCTCGATGCGCGCGATCATCGAAAACGCCGACGCCATCAAGGGCAAGATCGGCGAAAAACTGCGCGATAACATCGAGCAGCTCGAACTGTCCTATCTTCTTGCCACGATCCGCACCGACGTGCCGCTGGAACTCGGCTACGGACAACTCGAACGCAAGGACGAAGACAAGCAGGAACTGCATCGGATTTTCAGCGAACTCGAATTCCGCACCTGGTTGCGCGAACTCGAAGCCGAGGGCGTCGCGGCGGCTCCCGAGGCTGAACAGGAATCTGCGGCCGAACCAGCGCCCGCTGCCAAACAACAGCCCGAGGCGCCGCCGCAGGAAGACGACGAACCGCCGCCGGCGGGCACCGAAAGCACCGTCGTCACCAGCGAGGCCCAATTACAGGACCTGCTCGCCGAATTGCGCGCCGCCCCCCGTTTCAGTTTCAACCTCGAAGCCGAACCCGGGCATATCCTCGATGCCCGCATCGTCGGCATCGCGTTTTGCGCCAGGGCGGGCAAGGCGGCCTACATTCCGCTCGGCCACGACTACGAGGCCTGTCCGGAACTGCTTTCGGCGGAACAGGTTTTCGCCGCGGTGAAGCCCCTGCTCGAAGACGCGCTCAAGCCGAAATGCGGCTACGACCTGAAACACCAGATGCACCTGCTGCAGAATCTGGACATCGAGCTGCGGCCGGTGAAGTCCGACGTGCTGCTGGCTTCCTACGTGGTCAACTCGGTCGCCGTGCGGCATCAACTCGACGCCATCGGCCGCCGCTATCTCGAATCCGCGCCCAGGGATCTGGTAAGCCTCACCGGAAAGGGCCGCGGCCGGCTCGAAATACATCAACTCGGCATCGAAGAATTCGGCGCCTGGGCAGCGGAACGGGCCGACTCGATCCTGCGATTGACGGGCGTACTCGAACAACACCTGCGGGACAACGGCCATCTCGAAGGACTCTACCGCTATTTCGAAATGCCGCTGGTTTCCGTGTTGCAACGCATGGAGCGCAAGGGCATCAAGCTCGATTCCGGGGCGCTGGGGCGGCAAAGCGCGGAACTCGCGGAACGACTCGAAGAAATCGAACAGTCGGCCTTCGCGCTCGCGGGCGAAAGTTTCAACCTGTCCTCTCCCAAGCAATTGCAGGCGCTGCTGTACGACAAGCTGCAACTGCCGGTGCTGCGCAAGACGCCCACAGGCCAGCCGTCCACCGCCGAAGACGTGTTGCACGAACTCGCGGAAAACTACGAATTGCCCCAACTGCTGTTGCGGCATCGCTCGCTGACAAAGCTCAAGTCGACGTATACCGACAAGCTTCCCCAGGAACTGCACGCCGATACGGGCCGCATCCACAGCAACTTTCAGCAGGCCGTCGCCGCGACCGGACGGCTTTCGTCGACCGACCCGAACCTGCAGAACATCCCGGTGCGCACCGCCGAAGGCCGCCGCGTGCGCCAGGCTTTCGTCTGCGAACCCGGCTACAAGCTCGTCGCGGCCGACTATTCCCAGGTCGAACTGCGCATCATGGCCCACCTGTCGGGCGATAAAGGACTGCTCGAAGCCTTCTCCCGCGGCTCTGGCGCAAGGGACATCCACCGCGCCACAGCCGCCGAAGTATTCGGCGTGCCGCTGGAAGAAGTGGACCCGGAACAGCGGCGCAGCGCCAAGGCGATCAATTTCGGCCTGATCTATGGCATGTCGGCGTTCGGCCTTGGCCGACAGTTGAACATCGTCCGCGCGGAAGCCCAGCAATACGTCGACCGCTATTTCGAACGTTATCCCGGCGTGCGCGCCTTCATGGACCGCACCCAGGCCCAGGCCACCGACCTCGGCTATGTCGAAACCGTTTTCGGCCGCCGGCTCTATCTGCCCGACCTGCGCGCCGGACGCGGCGTCTTGCGCCGGGCCGCCCTGCGCACCGCGATCAACGCGCCGATGCAAGGCACCGCCGCCGACATCATCAAGCAGGCCATGATCGACATCGACATGTGGCTCGAAAGCGAGCCCATCGACGCGCGCATGCTGTTGCAGGTCCACGACGAACTCGTATTCGAAGTCAACGAGAACGACCTGCAACTGCTATGCGACGGCGTCAGATTCCGCATGATCAGCGCCGCCGCCCTCGACGTGCCCCTCGTAGTCGACGTCGGCATCGGCGACAACTGGGACGAGGCTCACTAGTTTTCGAGCCAGGAATCGAGCCGCTCGCGCACCTGTTCCAGACCGACGCCGGCGGTCGCCGAAAACAACTGCGCCTCAAGCGCGCCGCGCCCCGACAATTCCTTGCGCACCTCCGCCATGACGTTGTGGGCCGGGTTCCGCTTCATCTTGTCCGTCTTGGTCAGCAACAGATGCAGCGGCAGGCCGGCACCCTGGGCCCAGTCAATCATCCGCCGGTCGAACTCCTTCAGCGGATGCCGGATATCGCTGAGCAGCACGATCCCCCGCAATTGTTCGCGCCCGTTCAGATAGCGCCGCATCTCACGCTGCCATTGCTCCTTGACCTCCAGCGGCACCTTCGCATAACCATAACCCGGCAGGTCTACCAGATAGCGCCCCGCATCGCCCGGCACCACGAAGAAATTTAGCATTTGCGTACGCCCCGGCGTCTTGCTCGTGCGCGCCAGCCGCGGCTGCCGGCAAATCGCATTGATCGCGCTCGACTTCCCCGCGTTCGAGCGTCCCGCAAACGCCACCTCCGCCGCGCTGTCCCCCGGACACCCATCCAGCGAAACCGCGCTCAACGCGAATGTTGCCTGACTGTAATTCATGAAGAAATTCCAAATGTCGAAGCCAGGGTCTCAGAAGTCACAAAAGAACGGGAAGAATAACAGAGAGATTAATACTCGATCGGCTTAAAGTTGCGCGTGGTTCGGCCGCTGTGCATAATCGCGGGCTTTTCACTTTCGGCAACGTGCGGATGAGGGACGGCATGAACGGCGGCGGGACCTTCGCCGCCGTACCGCCAATCAGCGACTACGGAGGGCAGTGATTCCCGCCAGGGAACCCGGCGCTCACTCCGGCGCGGCGTCGAACCCCGTGACCAGCGGCGGCGCGGCGGTAAAGACCCCGCCGGCGAAAGGCAGGGCGGCCGCGGAAACGCCGCTTTCGCACGACAGCGTCACCGATCCGCCGGCGAAGCCGTCCGGCAACTCGAACAGGTCGTCCAGGAAACGCA
>CAZUSL010000002.1:0-1781 GCA_964622925.1 uncultured Pseudohongiella sp.
GCCGACGACTTCAAAGCCACGCCCGCCGCTCATCACTTCGACCTTGCAGCAGGCCGCGAGCACCCGGCTCGGATTCGGCGTCGGCAAGACCATGTCCACGGCCCAGCGTCTGTACCAGGCCGGCCATATTACGTACATGCGAACCGATTCGACCCATCTCAGCAACGATGCGATCGCCGCTGCGCGCGGCCACATCGAGCAGCGTTTCGGTAGCGAATATCTACCGGAGACGCCAAATTTCTATCGCTCCAAGGCAGGGGCGCAAGAGGCCCACGAGGCGATCCGGCCCACCGACGTCAACCGTCCCGCCGAGCAGTTGCAGGATATGGACGGCGACGCAAAGCGGCTGTACACGCTGATTCTCCAGCATTTCGTCGCCTGCCAGATGGTCCCGGCCAGATACCTTTCGAGCACGATCAGTGTGCGGGCCGGCGATTTCGAATTGCGCGCCAAGGGGCGGATCATGCAATTTCCCGGCTACCTGGCGGTCATGCCATCGCGCGACGAGGATGTCGTTCTGCCCGATATCGCCGCCGGCGAAAAGCTGGAGCTGGAAAAACTCGACCCGGTGCAGAACTTCACTCGCCCGCCGCCGCGGTACACCGAAGCCAGCCTGGTGCGGGAACTGGAGAAACGCGAAATCGGCCGTCCTTCCACGTATGCCTCGACGATTTCGACGATCCAGGACCGGGGTTACGTGAAACTGGAAAACAGGCGTTTCCACGCCCTCAAGATCGGCGATATCGTCACCGAGCGTTTGCAGGAAAGTTTTCGCGACCTGATGGACTACGATTTTACGGCGCGCATGGAGGACTCGCTCGATGAAGTGGCCTCCGGCCACAAGAACTGGAAGGAATTGCTCGACGATTTCTATCGCGATTTCACCGCGCAACTCTCAAAGGCCCAGGACGGGGATAGCGGGATGCGCGCCAATAATCCGACGGAAGTCGATATTCCCTGCCCGAAGTGCGGCCGCGCCATGCAGATCCGCAATGCCTCTACCGGGGTGTTTCTCGGCTGTTCGGCTTACGGCCTGCCGGGGGATGAAAAATGCCGCGAGACGATCAACCTGGTCCCGGGCGAGGAGGCGATTCGGGCCGACAGCGTCGAGGACGCGGAAAAGGCCGAAAACATCCAGCTACGCAGCAAGCACCGCTGTCCAAAATGCGGCACGGCCATGGACGCCTATCTGGTCGATACCGCGCGCAAGTTGCACGTGTGCGGCAACAATCCCGATTGTGACGGCTTCGAGCTCGAACGCGGCGAGTTCCGCATTCAGGGCTACGAAGGTCCGGTCATCGATTGCGACAAGTGCGGCCAGGAAATGCAGCTCAAGAGCGGCCGGTTCGGCAAATATTTCGGCTGCACCAACGAGGACTGCCGCAACACGCGCAAACTGTTGCGCAACGGCAAGCCGGCGCCGCCCAGGATGGATCCCGTGCCCATGCCGGAGTTGCGTTGTGAGAAAGTCGACGACCATTTCATCTTGCGCGAGGGCGCCTCGGGGCTTTTCCTTGCGGCCAGCGGCTATCCGCGCAACCGCGAAACCCGCTCGCCGAAAATCGCCGAGCTGCTGCCGCACCGGAATGAGATCGACCCCAAGTTCGCGTACCTGTTCGACGCGCCGGTGCAGGACGACAAAGGCAATCCAAGCATTCTCAGTTTCAGCCGCAAGACGGGCGAACACTTCCTGCAATCACAGGCGAAAGGCAAGCCCACCGGCTGGCGGGCGTTCTATCGCGACGGCCGCTGGCAGGCCGGGGCCGGCAAGAAGGCCTGAC
>CAZUSL010000003.1:0-7770 GCA_964622925.1 uncultured Pseudohongiella sp.
GGCGCCGGCCTCGTGCTCCTTCAGGATCGATATGATCTGCTCCTCCGTATACCGTTTCCTCTTCATGTCGGGATCTCCTCCTGTCAAACATACAGGGAAATCCCACATCACGCCCGGTTCTAATTACGGGGATACGGTCACAAGCAGGGAGGAAGGATCTGGCGAACGAAGTTGAATGGAGTAGCAACATACAAGGTGATGGTATTGGATACGACGTGAAGTCATTCCGCATTGATGAGGATGGCGTTCCGAAGGAAGAAGAACTGTTTATTGAAGTAAAGACTACCAATCGGGGAAAGTATCAGCCCTTCTACATCAGCCGGAATGAAGTCGAATTTTCTCAGGTCAATAGTGATCGGTACAGTCTGTACCGGGTGTATGACTTCAGCTCTTCCAGAAGACAACTGTTTCAAATGCACGGTCGAGTCGAAGACCACATAAGTTTGAATCCGATTCTGTATCGGGCAGGGTTCCAACGTACATCCTGAGCAATTGATGTCCAAAACGACCTGTTCACCATGGACGTGGGAAGGTTGTTGTGATTATCGTTATACATCAAGAAGACAGATGCCTGCCGGGGTCCATTCGTCCATTCAGTATTCGGAGAATTCTTATTCCGTTACTTGATGTTTGATAGTAGATAGCGTGGGATTGGCTCTCAAGTCGCTGCAAGCCTGTGCGCACGAATCCGTAGTCCGCTCCGAAACTTGGATTTTCCGCTGCGACGGAGATTTTTACATGAAGTGATTCAAGGTAATTATTGGCCTGCGATACGCCGAAGTGCTCGACACTGTACAGGTAGATGTCTATCAGATCTCTTTCAGCTTCATTGCTGAACTCAATTCCGTTCATGCGGCAATCCTTTGCGCTGAGCCTCTTTTCTTGCGAGTTCCATGATTTCGGGGAATGTGCGCGTGCTGATACCGCTCGCTTCCGCGCGATCAAGCAGGTCGCGTAACTCCTTCAGCTTTTCCTCTCTTTTTTCCTGGTCGCGTCTGACCAAATCGCGGAAGTATTCACTGACGTTGCCATAGCGCCCCGTTTTGATCTGAGCTTCCACCCACCGATTCATTTGTTCGGGCATTGAGATGGTTAGTCTGAGCATGCTGGACCTCCAACGATTATCTGTTCATAACAGATCTTACTGTATACATAAATTGTATGCATCTGTCTTGCGAGCGCCAATCGCTACCATTCAACATCAAGCGGTTCGCATGCGCGGCCTGATTTGTGAAAGTGTCGCTTACAGGTAGAAAACCTGTGCGAGTACGAGGACGGCGAAGAAGCCGATGGAGTCGGTGAGGGTGTGCAGGACTACCGAGCCGGCGAGGGCCGGGTCGAGATTGATGCGGCGAAGGAAAAGCGGCAGGTAGGCGCCGGTCAGGGCGGCGCTGACCAGGTTGATCATCATGGCGACGCCGGTTATCAGTGCCAGCAGCAGGTCGCCGTACCAGAACATCGCGATCAGGCCCATGGCCACTGCCCAGACCAGGCCGTTGAGCATGGCCACGTTGAGTTCGCGGATCACGAGCCAGGCGCTGTTGGAGGGACTGATATGGCCGAGAGCGATGCTGCGGATCACCAGGGTGAGGGTCTGGGTGCCGGCGACGCCCCCCATGTTGGCGACGATGGGCATGAGCACCGCCAGGTAGACGAGTTGATCGACCACGTCCTGGAAGGCGTAGATCACGAGCGCGGCAAGCGCCGCGGCGACGAGATTGACGCCGAGCCAGACGGCTCGGCGGCGGGCGGTCTTTATCACCGGGGCAAAGGTGTCGTCCTCTTCGTCGAGGCCGGCCATGCTCATCAGCGAATGTTCGGTGCTGTCGCGGATGACGTCGACCACGTCGTCGATGGTGATGCGGCCGACGAGCTTGCCGTCCTCGTCGACTACCGGCGCCGAGACCCAGTCGTGTTGTTCGAACAACTGCGCCACCTGTTCCGCGGGCATGGAAACGGGGATCGCTTCGATATCGGTGCGCATGACGTCCATGACCAGGGTGACCGGATCGGACACGAGCAGTTCGCGCAACGGCAAGATGCCGAGAAACATGTCCTGGCGGTTCACCACGTGGATGTTGTCGGTCATTTCGGGAATCTCGTCGTGCCGGCGCAGATAACGCAACACGAGTTCCACCGAATGGCCCTTGCGCACCGTGATGGTGTCGGTATTCATCAGGCCGCCGGCGGTATCCTCGTCGTGGGACAGCACCGTCTCGACGCGCTGGCGATCCTGCTCGTCCATCGCCTGCAACACTTCGGCGGCGACCTGCTGAGGCAATTGCTGGAGGATGTCGGCCAGGTCATCGGGTTCGAGTCCGGCCGCGAGTTCCGCCACTTCGGCGGCGTCGTATTCGCTCAGGAATACGCCTTGCAGGTCTTCGTTGAGGTACTGGATGACCTCGCCTTCGGCGTCCTTGTCGAGCAATTGCCAGAGTACGGTGCGGGCCTTGGGCGGCGAGGACTCGAGCAGATGCGCGATGCCGGCCGCGGGCAGCGTCTTGATCATCTGCCGCACCTGGTACAGCGAACCGCTTTCCAGCGCCTGATTCAGCAACAGGACGTGGTCGCTCTTGTACTCGGTCTCGGACATTCGCTCTACTCGTTGATCCTCTTTCGGGCTCGGGGCCGGGCTCAGGGATCTTCGCCGAATCCGTCCTCGATCAGCCCGACGATCGAGGGCAGGGCCTCATGCTCGTCGGGCCCGTCCACTTCGATGCGCAAGGTGGTGCCTTTCACCGCGGCAAGCATCATCAACGCCAGGATGCTCTTGCCGTCGACCATTTTCTCATGACCGATGCGAATTTCGCTGGCGAAACGCGAGGTAAGCTCGACCAGTTTCGAAGCCGCCCTGGCGTGCAGTCCGGCCTTGTTGACGATGAGAGTTTCCGCGCTGCGCATGGTCAGGTCCGCATTTCCCGATGACGGACCTGGACGTTGGCGATCCTGCCTTCGAAATGACGCGCGAGTTTCTCGCAGAAAAAGACCGAGCGATGCCGGCCGCCGGTACAGCCTACCGCCACGGTGATATAGCTGCGGCTGTTCTCCTCGAACCGCGGCAGCCAGGTTTCAAGGAACCCGCAAATATCGGTAAACATCTCTTGCACGATATCGAACGACTCCAGGAACGAACGCACCGGGTCGTCGAGTCCGCTCTGCGCCCGCAGCCGCGTTTCCCAATACGGATTCGGCAGGCAGCGCACGTCGTAGACGATGTCGGCGTCTGCCGGTATGCCGTTCTTGAAGCCGAAGGACTGGAACTGCAGGGCAAGGCCGGTTTCCGATTTTTCGATAATCCGCTGGCTGATCGCGTCCTGCAATTGCTGCAGGGACATGCTGCTCGTATCGATGCTCAGGCTGGCAAGCAGGGCGATGGGTTCGAGCAGTTCCGATTCCTTGTCGATGGCCTCGCGCAATCCGACCTGGTCGGTCGAAAGCGGATGCTTGCGGCGGCTTTCGCTGAAGCGCTTGAGCAGCGTCTCGCTGCCGGCGTCGAGGAACACGACATCGACAGGAATCTCCTGGTGTCTGAGCTGTTCGACGATGCCGGGAACGAGCGGCAGGTCCACCGACAGATTGCGCGCGTCGATACTGACGGCAACGTTGACGATGCCATCGGACTCGGTAGTGATGCGCTCGGTCAGGGCCGGCAGCAGACTGGCGGCGAGATTGTCGACGCAGTGATAGCCGTGGTCCTCCAGATAGCGCAGCACCGTACTCTTGCCGGAACCCGAACGTCCGCTGATTATGGTCAGTTTCATGCAAGGCACATTTTGTTAACCACGGGTTGTCAAGCCCGGGACAAAGCACGGGGCTTGAGCCGGATGTCACGCCTGGTACGTGACGGTGACAGTATATAGATCATCCACATCGCTTGTATTGCGCAATGTGAAACAGAAATCCTCGTCGTTGAAAAGGGTCGCCACGGACGCCAGCGTGCGCACGTGGTCGTCGTCCCTGACGTTGGGCGCCACGAGAAAGAAGAGCAGGTCCACCGGGCGGTCGTCCATTGCGTCGAAGTCGATCGGTTCGCGCAAGGTGACAAGCATGCCGATCACGTCTGAGCAGCCTTCCACGCGGCAATGGGGAATGGCGATGCCGTTTCCGAGACCGGTGCTGCCGAGCTGTTCCCGGGCCATGAGGGCATGGAACACGGCGTCGGCGTCGAC
Source organism: uncultured Pseudohongiella sp. (assembly GCA_964622925.1). GTDB lineage: Bacteria > Pseudomonadota > Gammaproteobacteria > Pseudomonadales > Pseudohongiellaceae > UBA9145. The sequence continues at coordinate 4,170 of CAZUSL010000003.1, forward strand.
GCCGGGAACTTCTTCGGCGATCCGTTCGCTGATGTTGTAGAACAACCGCTTTTTGCTATGGCCTTCGAAGGCGCAGAGGCAGCGCGAGGGTGTCAGGATGTCTTCCATCTGCATGCTGGGAATCTGTTTGTGAAGTCCTGGGTCGATTTCGTCCTGGTCCGGCTATCCCGTTGCCGGCGGCGCCAGCCGCTTGCGCTCGTTGGAAGGGGGTATGGAAAGCGATTCCCGATACTTTGCGATGGTGCGGCGGGCGACATTTATGCCGCGCTGTTGCAACAGCGCGGTGATCTTGCTGTCGGACAAGGGCTTGCTGGCGTTCTCCTCCGCGATCAGCTTCCTGATGATGGCTCGAATCGCCGTCGACGAACATTCTCCTCCACTGGCGGTGGAGACATGAGACGAGAAGAAGTACTTTAACTCAAACACGCCTCGCGGCGTATGCATGTACTTCTGCGTGGTCACCCGGGAAATCGTCGACTCGTGCATGTCCACTGCCTCTGCGATGTCATGCAGCACCAGCGGTTTCATGGCCTCTTCGCCGTTTTCCAGGAAATCCTGCTGGTGTTCGACGATCTTTGTCGCCACTTTAATCAAGGTCTCATTACGACTTTGCAGACTTTTGAGAAACCAGCGCGCTTCCTGCAGATTGCTGCGCAGATAACTCATGTCGTCTCCGTTGCCCGATCTCGAAGCGAGCGCCGCATAGTCCTGGTTGATACGAATGCGCGGCGCGCTGTCAGGGTTCAGGTCGACCCGCCAGGCGCCGGATACCGCATCGCGGCTGACGACTACGTCGGGAACCACATATCCAGCGGTCGCCGGCGAGATATGCGCGCCAGGCCGGGGGTTGAGCGATTCGATGAGGCGGATGGATTCCCCGAGTTCCGCCTCATGCAGCCGGGTGCGCCGTTTCAGTTGTGAGTAGTCGTGGCTTGCCAGCAGATCGAGATGATCTTTCACGAGCACCTTGGCATGGGCGGTCGGCCGCTCCAGTTCCGGATCGGTGATCTGGTCGAGTTGCAGCAGCAGGCATTCCGCCAGATTGCGGGAACCGACACCGATAGGGTCGAACTGCTGGATGCGATGCAGAACCGCCAGCGCTTCGTCGGGGCTGATATGCGATTCCGGGTCGAAGCCGGCCAGGATCGAGTCTAGATCGACGCTGAGCATACCATTGACGTCGATGGCGTCGATGATTGCAAGAGCGATGGATCGGTCCCGGTCCGACATGGGCGTCAGGTTCAACTGCCAGAGCAGATGATCCTGCAAACTGTCTTCTTCCGAACTTCCCGCTTCGAAATCGAAGGGTTCGCCGTGCCAGGACGAACCGCCGTAGGCGGAGGGATAATGGTCCTGCCAATTCTCGCTGACCGTCACTTGCGCGCTGAATTCCTTCTCTTGCTCGTCGGCCGCTTCCTCGAGCTCGAGCATGGGATTGGATTCGAGCATTTGCACGACTTCCTGGTGCAGGTCGAAATTGGAAAGTTGCAGGAGCTTGATCGCCTGCTGAAGCTGCGGAGTCATCGCCAGATGCTGGCCGAGCTTGAGCTGAAGCGAGAGTTTCATGGGTGCGATGCGACCTGAAATTCGTTATCCGCCGCCCTTTTGAAGCGGCGAATTCAGTATAACCCATCCGGTTGGCACTGTCTTTGCACTGACCTTGCGGGGAACCGCCAGAAAGCCTGTGGCTAGATGTCGAAATGCTCTCCGAGATAGACCTCGCGCACGGTCTGGTTGGCGAGGATTTCGGCCGGTTCTCCGTTGGCGATGATGCGGCCTTCGCTGACGATGCAGGCCTTTTCGCAGATGTCGAGAGTTTCCCGGACGTTGTGGTCGGTGAGCAGGATGCCGATGTCCCTGGATTTGAGATGGCCGATGAGATGCTTGATGTCGCTGACCGAGATCGGATCGATGCCGGCGAAGGGTTCGTCGAGCAGCAGATAGCCAGGGTCGGTGGCCAGGGTGCGCGCGATCTCGGTGCGCCGCCGCTCGCCCCCGGAAAGACTCATACCCTTGCTTGCGCGCACATGGCCGATGTTGAATTCCTCAAGCAGGGTTTCGAGCCGATCCCGGCGCGCCTGCCGGTCGAGGTCCTTGCGCGTTTCGAGAATGGCGAGAATGTTGTCCTCGACGCTCAAGGTGCGGAAGATCGACGCGTCCTGCGGCAGATAGGCAAGACCGTGGGCGGCGCGGCGGTGGATCGGCAGCGACGTGACCTTGCTGCCGTCGATAAAGACATCGCCGGCGTCGGGGCGGATCAGCCCGACCATCATGTAAAAGCAGGTGGTCTTGCCGGCGCCGTTGGGCCCAAGCAGGCCGACTACTTCGCCGCGGCCGATGCGCAGCGAGACATTGTTCACCACCTGGCGTCCCCGGTAACTCTTGACCAGGCCGGCTGCTTCCAACATGGGCTCAGTCGTTCCCCGGGGTGAAGGCCCCCGCACAGTTGCCGCTGGCGCGAATGAGTTCGAGTTCGGTCACGTAGAGAATCGTTTCGCAACTGGTGTTCATGTCGCGCGAGCTGATATCGGCATTGCCCACGAGTTCGATGACGGTGTTGCCGTCTTCGTCTTCATAGAACAGGATGGTGTCGCCGCTGCCGGAGACGATGCCGCCGTCGTCATCGAGGGCCTGACGATAGCGTGCGGGTGCGCCCTGGACGGTCACCCGGCTCAGTTCATTGGTTTCGGTGCTGTATTCGAGCAGCGCCTCGTCGCCGTGAATTTCCAGGCTGCCCTGGGTAATGGCGACGTTTTCGGTCATATGCAAACGGCGCACGCCGCCTTCGGTCGACATCGAAGAACTGCCGTCGGCGCTCCATTCGATCGTCTGCTCGCTGTCGTTTTCCAGCGCCGGCGCGCCGGCGGCCCAGCAAAGCAGCATGGCGCAAGCGAGGGAACGGGCGCGTTCAGGGCCGGACATGACTGCCTCTTACGCCGCCTAGCATGAGCAGGGAGTCTTCCGGCAGATTGAGTACGAGTCCGGCTGCATCCTGGCGCAGGCCGCCGGCGATCATCTGCACCGGCTCGTCGGTGGAAAGAATTTCGCCGGCCAGATCGACGTCGAGCATACTTGTGGTAAGCGTTAGCGAGTCGCCATCTTCGCGTTGCCGGAGCAGAGCGACATTGCCGCTCAAACGCAGGTTGTCCCCGGAAGGCGCGGCGAATCCCTGTTCGGCTTCGACATGCCAGTCGGCGTTGCCGTCTTCATACCATTGCAGGGAGGGCCGCGACCATTCGATGCTGTCGTCATTGAAGCGGGTCTGGCTGGCTGCCTGCAGCGCGTAAGCAATCACGCCGCCGGCATCGTGGAATTTCAGATCCACGCCTTCGGCGAAAGCGTTGAAAGACAATTCCGCAACCTGTGACGGCGGCGGCTCCTGCATCGTTTCCAGCCCCCCCATTGCCGCCAGCGCCACCACAATGGCCGCTCCCAGGGGAATCAGCGTTCTTTTCAATACGGCCAAAACAGCAGAATTCCATTCAAATTCAAAAAAAGTCTAGCACGTATGGACCCTGAATTTTGCACGATGTGAGTCGCCGTCGGGTGGCGGGGGGCTTAGAGGGCGTCGGAGCGAGGCCGCCGGGCGAGGAGAGCGCAG
>CAZUSL010000004.1:0-9215 GCA_964622925.1 uncultured Pseudohongiella sp.
GGAACTCGCCGATGCGCTCGGCGCCGAAGTTTCACAGCCCGCGCCGCAAGCCGATTCCGATCCTGCCCCGCCGCAGCCGGCGCCCAACGCAGACGACGCGATCGCGATCGTCGGCATGGCCGGTCAATTTCCCGGTGCGCAGGACATCGAGTCTTTCTGGCAATTGCTCGAAGAGGGCCGCGATGCAGTCACGGACGGCCGGAACGATTCCGGTCCCTGGCAAGGCGTAACCGGTGATCCCGCCGCCGAAGATCCTGTCCTGCGGCGCGGTGGATTCATAAGCGGCGTCGATCTGTTTGACGCCGGATTTTTCGGCATTCGGCCGATCGAAGCCGACTCGATGGATCCGCAACAGCGCATGTTGCTGGAAATGAGCTGGCGCGCGCTTGAGGATGCCGGGATAGACCCCGAAGGACTGAAAGGGAGCCTCACCGGCATCTATTCCGGAATCAGCGGCTGCGAGTATCGCGACCTGATGATGGCCAACGGCGATGTCAACTATCTGGGTACGGCCAGTAGCGTGGCTCTGGGCAGAATCGCGTACTCGCTCGGTCTGATGGGACCCGCCATTCCGCTGGACATGACTTGCGCTTCGTCGCTTGTCGCGGTGCATGAGGCCGCAACGGCCTTGCAGCGGCACGAAGTCAATCTGGCGCTTGCCGGCGGCGTCAAGACGATCCTGTCGCCCGAAGCGGGGAAATACATGCATGAATTGGGCCTGCTTTCGAAAAAAGGGCAGTGCAGCAGTTTCGATGCGGCGGCGGACGGTCATGTGCGGGGCGAGGGTTGCGGCATGCTCGTGCTCAAGCGGTTGGTCGACGCGGAAGCCGATGACGACAGAATCTGGGGCGTGATCCGCGGCACGGCCGTAAACCAGAACGGCGCAAGCGCCGGGCTGACGGTGCCGAACGGATTGGCTCAGCGGCAAGTAATTCAATCGGCGCTGGCCCGCGGCGGGGTCGCCCCTTCGGAGGTCGACTATCTCGAAGCGCACGGAACCGGGTCGGCCATGGGCGACCCCATCGAACTACAGGCCGCGGCAGCCGTTTACGGTTCCGGACGCGACCCCGGTCGCCCGCTGCTCGTGGGAACGGTGAAGTCCAATATCGGACATCTGGAAGCCGCCGCCGGCGTTGCCGGCATAATCAAGACGATCCTGGCGATGCGTCGTGGTTCGATTCCAAAACAATTGCATTTTCACAATCCGAACCCGCAGGTCGAATGGGAAGCGCTTCCGGTAAAAGTGGTGTCGGAGCAGACGGAGTGGCCCGCGGACGGCAATCGGTCGCGCAGGGCCGGAGTGAGCGCATTCGCTGTTTCCGGCACCAATGCCCATGTCGTGATCGAGGAATATCGAGCGCCGGATGCAGCGGCCGGCGCCGAAAACATGCAACCTGTCGGCGCCGCCCGCCCTGTGGTGACCGATTCGGCCGCCGAGGCCGGCGAGCCCGCTCCGGAAACGCGCGAATTGCGCGTATTGCCCCTTTCGGGCAAGTCGGCCCCGGCGCTTCGGGCGCTTGCCGGTGACTATCTGGCATGGCTTGACGCTTGCGGGGAAGAACGCCTGTGCGAGGAGGCCGCGGAAAAGGAGATTCTGTCCGATCTGGCCTGGAGCGCCTCCATTGGGCGCAGTCATTTCGACCATCGTGCCGCGGTAGCGTTCCGGGATGCCGCTTCCTTGCGCCAGGGCCTGGAGGCTTTGTCTGCGACGGAAGAGCGGCCGGCAATCACTGCGCTGGCCAGAGCCGGATTTGCTTTTACCGGGCATTCGAGCCCCGGGGATGAATTGAGCGAAACTTTCTATCGGAGCGAGCCGGCTTTTCGAAACGTGCTGGGTCGCTGCGATGCGGCTTGCAGGGAAATTCGCGGTCAATCGCTTCTCGACGCCATGTTTGACCGGGATGCCGGCGCAGCCGCCGACCTGGGCGGCTGGACGCAGCCGATCGCCTATGCGCTCGAATGCGCGCTCCTGGAACTCTGGTCATCGTTGCATGTCCGGCCTGCCGCCGTGCTGGGCCGGGGTCCGGGCAAGATCGCGGCGGCGCACGCCGCCGGCATGTTCGGCCTGGAAGATGGATTGCGTCTGGCGTTCGCCCTGGGCGATTTGACCGGATCCTTGCCGGAATCGGGAACGCTCGATGTACTCCGGGAAACTCTGGAAGAGATTTCGATATCTCCGCCGGATGTCCGCTTCGTCTGCGACGGCGCGGAAATTCCGCGGGATTCCGTCGAGGCTGCGCGAACCATCGAATTCTGGCTGAGACAGGCGCCGGAATCCGCCAATCCCGATACCGCCATCCGAATGCCCGAAGGCGTGGAAGTGAATACCGTAATCGAGCTTGGGACCGCTGCGAAAAACCTGAAATCAGACTGGGGGCAGGGCTTCGCCGCAGTCGCCGCGCGGGCGTATGAAGCGGGAATCCCGTTGCGGTTCGAAGGCTTGTTCGCCGGTGAAACACGGCGGCGAATTTCCGTGCCGTGCTACCCCTTCCAGCGCGAAAGCTTCTGGATGGAAAATCGTTCGCCCAAGCGGTAGCCCGCCACTTCCGGCGCTATTGGCCGCGGTTACCGGTTACAAACCCTGGCTTGCGAGAAACTTGCGCAGGATCGCGGCGCATTGCGCCGGCTCTTCCAGTTGAAGCAAATGCGTAGTGTCAGGCACGAATTCGTAATCCAGTCCTTCGACATGACTGAGATCGAAAGTCGGCAGGTAGGAATAAGGCGCGGAAGGGTCGGCGCCGACGACCTTGGTCGGACAGGAAAGGATCGACAGATCCAGCAGCGGCGAGTACTTTCTGGAGGCTTCCATGATTTCCGCTTCATAATCGCGCGGGCAACGGAGTTCGACCGCCTGTCCGTCGGCGGTCTTGCGCAAGGTCGTTTTTGCCATGAGTTTGCGCACATCGCGCGGCATCCTGACGAATCCCGGCAGAAAGCCGAGCAACTCGGCAAATCCCTCTTCCGATTGAAATCTGTTGCCTCGGCGCCGGATCGTGGCAATCGCCTTGTCCGTGGCTTCGTACCAGTCCGTTTTGCCCACCGCGGGTTTCAGGAGCGGCGGGTCGAACAGCGCAAGCGCCGCATACTTCCTGGAGTCGGCCAGAAGACTGACGAGGGTGGTAATGGAGTGATACACACCGACCGTCGGTTTGGCGCCGAAACGCCGGTCAATGGTTTCCAGCACGAGATCGTGATCGCGAATCAGCGTCGGAATGTTGTGCTCCCGCCTGGGCCCGACCGAGTTCCAGCCATGGTTTCGCAAGTCATACAGGAACAGGTCGAAATCCTCGGCGAGCAGCGTCCAGAAAGGCAGATACAGGTCTATGGCCAACCCGTTGCCGTGACTCAGAACGAGCCGGGTGCCGGCTTCCGGATTCCCGTGACGCCTGATCAACGTGGGCGCCCGGGAATCGTTACCGACTTCACACACCAGCAACGGTTCGGGTATTTTCCAGTCTTTTTCTGCTTCCATCTAACGCCTCGCGCATCTGTGATTTTACGCCAGCTTGTGCTAGTTTTTTCCAAAAACCGATTTTGAGTGATCTGCTTTTCCAATGGGACACAAAATCAGTATCGACCCCGCGAACGCCACCTTGGGCGCAACCGTTTCCGGCATCAGGATCGCGGAACTCGACGAAGAAACCTGGCCCGCGATCGAAGACGCCTTCAACGAGCACGGTGTACTGATTTTCCCCGATCAATACCTGACCGTTGCCCAGCAAGCGACTTTCGCCGAAAGGTTCGGTGAAATCGAATTTGTGAGCAAGGATAAAAAAGTCCTCCCGGTCGGCGACCCCGCAGTTTTCGGGGGCGAACCGGACGAACATTACTCCATGACTCTGAAAGGAAACGAGCAGTGGCATATCGACAGCACGTTCATGCCCCTCGCGGCCAAAGCGGGTATTCTGAGCGCAGTGGTTGTTCCTTCCCGAGGCGGCCAGACCGAATGGGTCGACATGTGCGCCGCCTATGAAGACCTCGATGACGATACACGAGAGCGAATTTCAGGCCTGTCCGCGTACCACTCTTATTTCCATTCGCAGGCGCTGATCGGTCATCGTCCAGAAGCCGGAGCCAGTTATGGATTTTACGAGGGTGACAAACCATTGCGTCCGCTGGTAAAGAAACATCCGGTAACCGGCAGGAATTCTCTCTACATCGGGCGACACGCTTATGGAATTCCGGGGCTTTCGGAAGCAGAGTCCAGAGAATTGCTGTCGGATCTGGAAGAATTTGCCTGCAGGCCGCCGAGGATCCTGCAACACACTTGGCGAGCCGGAGACGTCGCGATCTGGGATAACCGCAGGGTCATGCATCGGGCGAGACCTTACGATGACGACCAGCCGCGCCTGCTCTATCATACGAGAGTTGCGGGAGATCCCGCGACGGAACTTGCCGCCGGCATGACGCCGCAGTGAAGGCAGTTCCGTAACCGACTCACGGCTTTGCGCATCGGCGCGACTGCGTTCGACTTATATCAATTCCCGGGCGATGGCCGCGGCGAACTGTTCATTGCCGATGTTTTCGAGACGCCAGCGGATTGAAGGCGTCCCAGGGAAACTGAATTCACCGACGGATTCGCCGTGAACCATGGCGGGCGGAATCTCGAAATCGCAAGTATCCATGGTCAGCCCGTCGCCAGCCGCCTTGACGAGCGCCTCTTTCAGGGTCCAGAGCCGGTAGAACAACTCGACCTTGTCCGGGCCCTTCGCAGCTTCGAGTTCCGATCGCTCTTCCGGCGCGAACAATGTCCTGATATAGCCATCAAGATCGCGATCGGTAAGCCGTTCTTCGACGTCGATTCCGATTTGGCCCCGTTGCGCCAGAACTATCAATCCGTGCCGGCCACCGTGACTGACATTAAACGATATCTTCGCCGGCGCTCCGCTTACGCAAGCGAAGGGCTTGCCGAACTTCGAGGCCGCGAACGACAGTTCATCGTTGCGGCAACCGAGTTCGCGGCAGATTACTTCACGGAGTACAGCGCGGCACAAGGTAAAGCGGCGGCGCGGAGTGGGGTGTACAAATCGGTTTCTGCGCGCAAGTTCGGAATTGTCCAGCCAGCCAAGCGCTTCAGCTTCACCGCGAGCGCTTGGCGAAAGGTCAATATGGACAACCCGCGCAGTACCGGATTCAAGGAAAGGGCGCCACCGCATTTTTCGCACTTCCTTCCGCGATACTGTCGGAAGCGCCCTTCACGTTTGTTTCCAGGTCAGTTGCGATCGTCGATGTATTTCGCCAAAGCTCGCAAATTTTCAAACTGTTCGGCATCCACGCTCGATATAGCCGTTTGAAACTCTTCTGCGACTCGTTTCAGGAAGGCCAGTTGGTCCAGCGAAGAAACCTCGGTGTCTCGCAGGGACACGTCGATATCCACATCCATTCCAAAGTGCTTTTCTGCGAGCGCCTTCATGCGATCTTCTGTAGAACTCACTTTTTCCATCTCCTCAATTTTGCAGACTTGTCGTATTTCGGTGCGGAAATGTTGGCGGAAGCGCTAGCCTGACCACCTGTCTCCTGTAACCGACAGGAAGGCATGATAGGCATGGTTTCCTTATATGGCAAGCCATCCGCAGCGAGCTTGTATTATCATACGTCCGCCGTGAGCGGGATTGTAAGATCGGCACAGAGATATCGTGGATTTTCTGTTTCCATATGCGACCGATTCGTAGGGACAATATTCGTGAGCTGGACGATACCCGAGCCCCTTTCGACCCTTGACGTCAAGCTTGATTCCGATACTGAAATTTCCATCAGGCGGTATGGCCGGACGGAAGGAGCAAGAATCGTTCTGACCCATGGTTCAGGCTTCGCAGCCGATCTTCTTTGTCCATTCTGGACGCTGCTTTCCGACGAGTATGACGTGGTGATCTACGATCTGAGAAATCACGGCCGGAACCGTGTCGGGGCCAAAAAAGATCACAACCTTCCAACACTCGTTCGCGACCACGATACGATCCTCGAAGCCATCGAAAACGAGTATGGAAGCAAACCCACCGCGGGCGTGTTTCATTCGATAAGCACAATGATTGCGTTGCTTTCGGAGAGTAAACTGTATTCGGCGCTGATTCTGTTCGATCCACCTTTGGTCAAGGCTGGCGTAAACCAACTGGAAATGATCGAAGGCGCGAAGCGCGGCGCCGAAATGATACGCCGGCGAGCGCATCAATTCAGGAACCGGGAAGAATTCGTGGAATTGCTTGAGTTTTCGCCTGTATTCAAGTTCATGCCGCCCGGCACGCACGAACTCATGGGGCGTACGCTGCTTCGGCGATCGTCATCGCGTGAAGGATACGAGTTGCGCTGCCCCCGTGAATACGAGGCGCAATTGATGGAATACGCTCGAAGTTTCTTTGTGATGATCGATTATGAGTCGATCGCTTGCCCAATCAAGATCATTGGCGCCGATCCTACGTTTCCGCATGCCTATTTGCCGGATCTCGATCAGCAATTGGCCTCCAGCATGGACTATGACTTCATTCCGGAAACGACGCATCTTCTTCAGTTGGAGAAGCCGGGGGAATGCGCGGGACTGGCTCGGGATTTTCTAAAGCAGGTGGGTCTGGAATAGCGATGCCGCGCAGCCGAATCCGCCACGGCCATATTTGCCCCTGTTCGCTCCTGGTGCTCGCCGCCGCCCACCTTCCACACGCCATTGCCGCGGAAGCCAACCAGCTCGAAGAAATCACCGCCACCGCCCAGAAGGTCGAGGAGAACGTTCTCGAAGTGCCGGTTTCCGTCTCGGTGGTGCAAGGCGAATTGCTGGAAGAGAAAGGCGCCACCAATATCACCGACCTGAACGGGATCGCGCCCAACGTAATCCTGAACAACGTGCTCATGATGGAAAACGGCGGAAAGTTTTCCATTCGGGGCATCGGGTTTTACGATATCGACCCGCTGTCTGATCAAAAGACGCAAATCCTCGTCGACGGCATTCCCCACGCTCGCAACACCGGTGTGATATACGACCAGGCCGAAATCCAGCGCGTCGAAATTCTGCGGGGTCCGCAAGGCACGCTGTTCGGCCGGAGCAGCATGGCGGGGACCGTGAACTACATTTCCAGGACGGCCGCCGAAGAAGCCGGCGTTTCGATGCGTTTGTCGGCGGGCGAATACGGCACGAACCGATACGTGCTGACGGCGGATACAGGCGCCATGTTCGACGGTTCGGTGCGGGGTCGCCTTACTCATGCGGCAAGAACGATGGACGGCTATATCAGGAATGCTTTCAGCGGCAATATTCTCGGCAATCTTGATTCGCGCAACACCAAGTTGAGAATCGATCACGATGCGGAATTCGCCGAAACCAGTTTCATTTTGTACAGGCTCGAGGACAAGGCAAAAGGGGTGGGATTGACCAATCAGGTCCAGGATCCGCTCGGCGTCTCGGACGGCGACGTAAACCTGGTCAATCACGACCAGGACGGTTTTCGCAACTCCAATGAATCCGGCTTCACGGTACTGTCGGAAATTCCCCTCGACTACGGTTATCTGGCCTTGCTGGCCAACACGCATCAAAGTGAATTTCTGGCCTATATCGATATCGACGGGCGCGTTGGAGTGGACCCTCCGTCCCCGCCCGGGTTTGCCAATATTCCGTTCAATTGGGGATTCGACATCGATCAGGAACAGGAAAGTTTCGAACTTCGCTACCACAACGACGAAAACGAGAACTGGGATCTGGTCGCCGGCGTGTTCCTTTTCGATGAGAGCATCGAGCGGATATTCCATCAAAACATAGGGCCCCCGTTCTCCGAAACCCAGGCGTTCGAGGAGGCTTTCGAGACCGCCCTGGCGCGGCAGGATACGCGCAGCCGGGCGGTCTTCGGACAGGCGGGCTTCGCCGTCGGCGACTCGGTCTCGCTGATCGTCGGCGCCAGAGTGACCAGCGAACGAAAGACAGCCGAATTGAACGATTTCCCCTTGCCGCCTCCCGCGCCGCCGGCGCCCGTTTCGCGATTCGAACCGTCTCATGAATGGAATCAGCCGACCTGGAAACTGGGGCTCGAATATCAGGCGGACGATTCGACGATGCTCTATGTGACGGCGTCCACCGGTTACAAGCCCGGCGGCTTCAACGGCAGGGCGACCTTGCCGGAGAATGTCGGACCTTACGACGCGGAATATTCGACCAGCATCGAGGCGGGAATCAAGGGCTCGCTGCTGGACAACCGGATGCGTTTCGCCGCCGCCGGATTCTTCACCGAATACACCGATGTCGTCGGCTTGATCAGGAGACCCAATGCCGCGGGGAGCGGAACCGAGTCGGTAAGCGACAATATCGGAGCGATGTCCATCAACGGTTTCGAATTTGAATCTACCTGGCTGGCGACGCCCGATCTCGAGTTCGATTTCGCGCTGGGTTACCTCAACGCGGTGTGGGACCACAATCTTGCGGATCTGACCGGCGATGGCGTGGCAACCGACAATACCCACTTCGCGGTTATGATGGCGCCGGAGCTTTCCACTTACGGGGCAATGACCTACTCGCAGGAGTTGTCCGCCGGCACGCTGCAATACCGCCTGGATGCGCGATACCAGTCCGATTACAACGTTTACGGGCGAAGCAACGAGGATTTCTATTTTCGTCCGGGGACGATGAAAGCGAACGCGTCCGTGACCTGGAGCTGGGGCGACGCCGGAAACAGTTTTACCGTCTACGGCAGGAATCTGACCGACCGGCAGGTCGTTTCCCAGGCGATCGTCGGAATTTTTCCCGTGATGAAGTTCGACTCGCCGCGCATGCTCGGCGTCGAGTTGAAACTGAATTTCTGATCGTTACCCCCGAAGCCGGAAGCCATTAGAATCGATGCAGGCGAAGTGCGATAATCGCGCCGCTTGAAACGATTCTCCATGGCTTTCGGCAGGAATCCGAAATGAGACTGGTCAGACCGTTCAGGGGACTGCGGCCCGCCCCCGAATTCGCCGCGCGCGTGGCCTCGCCGCCTTACGACGTATTGAGCAGGGAAGAAGCGCTGGAAATGGCGCGCGGCAACCAGTTCAGCTTTCTTCATATCAACAAGCCGGAGATCGACGTCGACCCTGCCATCGACGCGCATGACCGCATCGTTTACGCCCGGGGCAGGGCGAATCTCGATCAGTTCATCGATTCGGGCATCCTCGTCAGGGACGAGGCGAACAGCTTCTATGTCTATCGCCAGATCATGGGGGATCACGTCCAGACCGGGCTTGCCGCCCTGGCCTCGCTGGAAGCT
>CAZUSL010000005.1:0-1625 GCA_964622925.1 uncultured Pseudohongiella sp.
TTCCTGTTCTATGCGATCGAGCTCGCCCCGCCGGCGCACGCGCTCAAGGCCGATTTCCGGATCCAGATCCAGAATGACGGTGAGATCCGGCCGCAGTTCGCCCTGCACCATGGATTCCAGGGACGCAATGATTTCCCGCGGCAATCCCCTGCCTCCGCCCTGGTAGGCGAATGTGGCGTCGGTAAAGCGATCGCAAACAACCCATTTGCCCTGATCCAGCGCCGGCGCGATGACTTTCTCCAGGTGATCGGCCCGCGCCGCGAAAATCAGCAGCAATTCGGACAGGGCCGCGGGCTTGCCGCCATGGTCTTCAAGTAACAGGGAGCGAATATTCTCGGCCAGGCCCGTACCGCCGGGCTCTCTCGTGCGGATATAGTCGATGCCGCGGTCGCGCAGCATCTCCTCGAGAACCGCGATATTGGTGCTCTTCCCAACCCCTTCAACGCCTTCGACGGTGATAAATCTGGCTTTCATACGAGTCCCTATAAAGCGCAATCGGCCTCTTCCCGGCCTCGCTGGTAGCAATTGACCGCGGCGTTATGTTCTTCCAGCGTCTCTGAAAAATAATGATTTCCGTCATTCGTGCCAACGAAATACAGGTAATCGGAAGTCGTCGGACGCAAGCTGGCGCGAATGGATTCGAGACCGGCCAGGGCGATGGGAGTCGGCGGCAGCCCGTTGATCCGGTAAGTATTGTAGGGCGTGGTTTCATCGAGATCGGCCGAGCGCAGATCGCCGTCAAAACGGCTGCCGAGACCGTAAATGACCGTTGGATCCGATTGCAGCCTCATGTTCATTTCCAGGCGACGAAGGAAAACGCCCGCAATCAACCCGCGCTGTTCACTCCCTGCGCCCTCCTTTTCCACGATCGACGCCAGGATCAGGGCCTGATAAGGAGAATCCAGGGCCAGTTCCTCGCTGCGCGATTCCCATTCCAGATCGAGAATCTCCCGCAGCCTGGCATTGGCCCGCAACAATATCTGCAGATCCGTATCGCCGGCGGCATAAAAATAGGTATCGGGCAAAATCATGCCTTCAGTCAAGGCGACGTCAGGATCCATGGCCTCCGCGACCGCCTCGGGCGCCATGTCCAGCAATCGCGGCTCTATGCCTTCACTGCGCTGAATCTCCGAGAGCGCCTGCGCAAAGGTCCAGCCCTCGATCAAGGTCAGCCGAAACTGCCGCGTCCGACCCGAAACAAACAGATCCAGAAGTTCAGCGGGCGAGGCGCCGACAGGCAACTCGTACACCCCATGCCGAATCTCCTGCTCGAATCCCCTGAGCCTGGCCAGCATATTGAACAGACCCGGATACTCGACAATACCCTGGTCAGCCAGATCCCGGCTCAACCGCGCAAGCGGCGTCCCGACTTCAATTTCGAAAATGCGCTCCTCCGTAAGCGTAGCCGGCGGACGATGCAGATACTGTTGCGCCAAAGCCAGCGCGAGCAGCGCAGCGACAAGTGCCAAATAGGCGACAAGCGGCCAGTGACGAAGCGAAAATTTGCGGCCTGGCTTTTCCTTCATGAAACCGCGTCAGGTATCAGTATCTCGCGGCATATTCCTTCAATCCCGCGCGGAATTCAACGCGCCGGCCTCAATCGAGGCGGGAGAAGATAAGGGAGC
>CAZUSL010000006.1:0-10746 GCA_964622925.1 uncultured Pseudohongiella sp.
CAACCTGTTGCAGTTTCCGGTCGTGGTCTACGCGGCGATCAAGGCCGATCTCGTCATCGTCACCACCAATCCGCTGTATACGGCGCCGGAGATGAAGCACCAATTCCGAGATTCCGGCGCGAAAGCCGTGGTCGTACTCGAAGCCTTCTGCGACAAGCTCGAAAGCGTCATCGAAGACACCGATATCGAACACGTCGTCATTGCCCGTCTCGGAGATCTGCTGCCGGAACCGAAGAGAATGCTGGTCAACCTGGCGGCGAAACATTTGCGGAAGATGGTTCCGGCCTACGAATTGCCCGAAGCGCATTTCTTCCGCGAGGCGGTCGGCTCGGATCCGATCGGGACCACGGCGGCCAGAGCGGGAGAAAACACCGCCCTGATTCTCTATACTGGCGGCACGACCGGGGTCGCCAAGGGCGCCATGCTCACGCACCGCAATCTCATCGCCAACATGATGCAATTGCGTTCGAGAACGTCGCTGGTGATGGACGATCAATCGGACACCGTGGTCGCGCCACTGCCGCTCTATCACACCTACGCCTTTCAGTTGCATCTGCTGACCATGGCCTATGCCGGCAGCCACAACATCCTCGTGCCCAATCCGCGCGATCTCGACGCGCTCGTCAAATTGCTCAGGCGTAACACGATCAACGGTTTCGCCGGCATCAACACCTTGTACCTGGCCTTGCTCCGACATCCGAAGATCGGACAGGTGGATTTCTCGACGTATCGATTCTGCGGCGCCGGCGGCATGGCGATGTCGAGTTCGATCGCCGAGGACTGGCAGGAACTGACAGGCTGCGAAATCCTCGAAGGATATGGCCTGACCGAATGCTCGCCGGTTGTCGCGGTCAATATCCCCGGCGAGGTGCGGCGCGGCACGGTGGGGAAGGCGGTGCCCGAGACCGAATTACGCGTCGTCGACGACGAGGCGAACGAATTGCCCATCGGTTCCGTCGGCGAATTGCAGGTGCGCGGCCCCCAGGTGATGGCCGGCTATTACGGCCGGGAAGAGGCGACCCAGGACAGCATCAACGCGGATGGCTGGTTCAGCACCGGCGATTACGTCAGCATCAGCGAAGACGGCTATATCAGTATTGTCGACCGCAAGAAGGACATGATCCTCGTTTCCGGTTTCAACGTGTTTCCCAACGAGATCGAAGACTGGGTCAACCGACATCCGCAAGTCGTTGAAAGCGCGGCTATCGGTGTCCCCGACGAACGAACCGGGGAGGCCGTGAAGCTGTTCGTGGTCGCGGGAGAGGAAGCCCCCGGATCCGAGGACATCCAGTCCTGGTGCCGCCAGGGACTCGCCGCCTACAAGGTTCCCCGCAGGATCGAATTTGTTGAGGACTTGCCGAAATCCAATATCGGCAAGATCCTGCGGCGGGAACTGCGTGCCTGAGAATCTGCCGACGAATCTTCCCATCAGCAGGCACGCGCCCGAAATCGAAAGCCTGCTCAAACACAACCAGGTCATCATCGTCGCCGGCGACACCGGTTCCGGCAAGACCACGCAATTGCCCAAGATCTGCCTGCGCGCCGGTCTGGGCCGCCGCGGCATGATCGGCCACACCCAGCCGCGCAGACTTGCGGCCATGTCCGTGGCAGCACGTATCTCCGCTGAACTCGAAGCCTCCTCCCCACACCCCCACCGCGGCGTCGGCGTCCAGGTCCGTTTCGATCAAAGAGTGCCGGCGGACGCCTGGCTGAAGTTGATGACCGACGGCATTCTGCTGGCGGAAATCCAGCGCGACCGCCTGTTGAAGAAGTACCAGGCGCTGATCCTCGACGAGGCCCACGAGCGCTCGCTCAATATCGATTTCCTGCTCGGCTATCTGAAACTGATCCTGCCCATGCGCAAGGATCTGAAACTGATCGTCACTTCCGCGACCCTGGACGTGGAGCGCATCGCGGCGCATTTCGGCGATGCTCCCATCGTCCGTGTCGCCGGGCGCAGCTATCCCGTCGAGACGCTATACCGCCCGCCCGGACAACTCGCTCCCGACGCCGGCGAGGAAGACCGGCAGATGGCCGCCATCGCGCAAGCGCTGACTGAACTTGAAGATCACGGCGAAGGCGACGTCCTGGTTTTTCTCAGCAGCGAGAAGGAGATCCGCGAAACCGCCGCGTATCTGCGCAAGCAGCGTCTGCCGAACACCGAGATTCTGCCCCTGTATTCGCGCCTGCGGGCTTCGGCCCAGCAACGCATTTTCGCGCCGCACGACGGCCGCCGCATCGTGCTTTCGACCAATGTCGCGGAAACTTCGCTGACGGTGCCGGGAATTCACTTCGTGATCGACACCGGCTTTGCCCGCATCAGCCGTTACAGCGTGCAACGCAAACTGTTGCGCCTGCCCATAGAACCCGTCTCGAAAGCCAGCGCCGAGCAACGCAAGGGCCGATGCGGACGACTCGCGGACGGCGTCTGTATCCGGCTTTATAGCCAAGTGGACTTCGAGGCGCGGCCGGATTTCACCGACCCGGAGATCAAGCGCTCCAACCTGGCCTCGGTGATTCTGCGCATGAGCGCCTTGCGGCTCGGCCGGCCGGAAGATTTTCCCTTTCTCGATGCGCCGGAACAGAAATCGATCAATGACGGCCGCACCTTGCTGCGCGAAATCGGCGCTCTGACCGAAGCGGGAGGCTTGACGCGAACGGGGCGCATGCTGGCCGAGTTGCCGCTCGAACCGCAACTCGGACGCATGCTGGTGGCGGCTTCGAAACTCGGGAGCCTGCGGGAAGTCCTGATCATCGTCAGCGCCATGAGTCTTGGGGACCTGCGGGAATCGGCGCCGGGCAGCCGGGGCCCGGGTAGCCAGGATAGTGACAAGTGGGCGGAATTCACGCATCCCGATTCCGATTTCCTCGGCTTGCTCACACTTTGGGAACGATGCGAAAAGGAGCGGGTTTCCCAGTCGCAATTGCGCAGGTTCTGTACGAAGTACCGCCTTTCCTTCCAGCGCGTGCGGGAATGGCGGGAAATCCACCGCCAATTGCTGAACGCCTGCCGCCGGTTCGACGCCGGCCAAGATCGCAAACAGGATCGGAAACAAGCCGGCTATGCCGAAATCCATCGCGCATTGCTGAGCGGCTCGCTCAACCAGGTGGCGCGTCATCATGACGGCAGAATCTATCTCGGCAGCAGGAACCGGAAACTCGTCCTGGCGCCGTCTTCGGCCCTGGCGCACAAAAAGTCGCGCTGGATCATGACCAGCGAATGGATCGACACGGCGCGGACCTTCGCTTCGATGGCGGCCAGGATCAAACCGGAATGGGTTATCGAGTTTGCCGGCAACTTGTTGCGCAAGGAATACGGCGAGCCGTTCTGGAGCGGCGAACGGCAACAGGTGATGGTCCACGAAAAGACCGTCCTTTACGGTCTCGCCTTGCGCGAAATGGTCGCGGTGGACTACGCCAGGCACGATCCCGCGGGCGCCCGGGACATCTTCCTGGATCAGGCCCTGGTCGAGGACCAGATCAGGAGCAAGGCGGATTTTCTCAAGCGGAACAGGGCCTTCCTGGAAGAACTTCGCAAGCAGGAGGAAAAATTCCGCCGTCCCGAACTGGTCGTGAACGAAAGAGAAATCCAGCGCTTCTACGATCGGCGCCTGCCGGAATCGGTCGTGTCGACGAGGACGCTCGAACAGTGGCTGGCCGAAGACCCGGCCCGGCGCAATCGTTCGCTCGAAATGAAGCGGGCGGGATTGTTCCGCGGCGAGGCCCTCGCGGAATTGCGGCGCCAGTTTCCCGACCGGGTCAAGGTGCAGAACAACGTGCTGCCGGTGGATTATGTGTTCGACCCCGGCGGTAGCCGCGACGGCGCAAGCCTGCGCGTGCCCGTCGAACTGGTGGCGCAATTGTCCGCCGCCGATCTCGACTGGGCCGTGCCGGGCCTGGTCCGGGAGAAGTGTATCGCCCTGATCCGCGGCCTGCCGAAAAACAAACGCCGGCATTTCATACCGGTTCCCGACTTTGTCGACCGCGTATTGCCGCGGATGCGGCGCGCCGATGGAGATTTGGCCGATTCCCTGTTGTTGCAGATGAATCGATCCGGGGGCCGCCGGATCGAGCGCCATGAACTACTTGCCGCCGAATTGCCGCAGCATCTGCGAACCAGGCTGCAAGTGCTTGACCGGCAAGGACGCGTAATGGCCGAAGGGGACGATCCGGCCGCATTGCGCAAACGCTTCGCCGGTCGGGCGCCGGCAATCCCGCGTCAACGTCATCCACTTGAGCGCGGTGGGCTGCGGAACTGGGATTTCGAGGATCTGCCCGAATCCGTACAAATCGGGACCGACGTCGTTCTGGTGCGTTATCCCGCGCTCGTGGACGAGGGCGATTCGGTCTCCGTGGCGCTGCTGGATAACAAGCAGGAAGCGGACGCGAAAAGCCGGCAGGGCGCGATGCGCCTTTTCATGTTGCGCACCATTGCGCAACGTAATGCCCTGCGCAAGCGATTCCTCCGTTTCAGGAACGCCAATGCCGCCCGCATTCTCTTCATGCCGGGGCTGGGCGAAATCGAGGAAGACGCCGCGATCGCGTGTTATCTGGAGGCCTTTGCCCTCAACAACGGGTTTCCACGCAGCAAGCAGGCATTCACGGAATCGATCGAGCGCAATGCCTCCGGATTGCCAGCGCTTGCCGACGAACTGGAGCGATTGCTGACCGTAATGCTTGAACGGACACACGGTATCCGGAAGAAGCTGGCGATCTTGCCCGAAAAGTCGGGTCAAACCGTGCGGCAGGACATACAAGGGCAGATCGAGCGCATGTTTCCGCCGAACTTTCTCGGGGACACCGCCTTCGAGTGGCTCAGACATTTCCCCCGTTATCTGGAAGGGATTGAAATGCGACTGGAAAAGGCGCCGCATTTCGGCCAGGCGGATGAAAAGTACATGCAGGAAGTGGCATACTATTGGGAGGGGTTCGAGCAATTGCGCTCTTCCCGGGGGGATTCCAGGCTAATCCAAACCTTGCGCTGGTCGATAGAGGAATTCAGGATTTCTCTTTTTGCCCAGCGGCTGGGCACAAGTTTCCCGATATCAAGGGAAAGACTGGAAAAACAGATCGCCAGATTGACAAAGTAGATTACCCATGATGTCGACAAGCAGACGGAAACTGTCGCAAACCCTGCGTTACGCGGCGCTGGCGTTGAGCCTGACCGCTACGCCGTCGCTCGGGCAGGATTTCGGTGCGCAGGCGAATCGGGACCCCTTCATCGGCGTCAATCAGGTGATTTTCGGATTCAACGAATATTTCGACAACCTGCTGCTTCGGCCGCTGGCCGTCGGCTATTCCAACTACGTTCCCCCGCCGGTGCAAACCGGGGTCACCAATTTCTTCGGCAATATCGATGATCTCAACACCATGGCCAACAACCTGCTGCAATGGAAAATTCCGGAGGCGGTGTCGGATTGCGGGCGAATCCTGATCAACACCACCGTGGGCATCGGGGGCCTGATCGACGTGGCCAGCGAGCTTGGCCTGAAAAAGCACAACGAAGATTTCGGCCAGACGCTGGGAGTATGGGGAATCGAATCCGGACCCTACCTGGTATTGCCCGTTTTCGGCGCCAGTTCCGCCCGGGACGCACTGGGGTTGTTCGTGGATTCGCTGTTGAATCCGATTTACCAGATCGAAGACGAAGCGGCCCGCGTAACGACTTTCGGCGCAGAGCGGCTCGAATGGCGCACCGGCCTGTTGCCCGCGGAATCGCTGATTACCGGCGACCGTTACCTGTTCCTGCGCGAAGCCAGTTTCCAGCAGCGCGAATTCGAAATAAACGACGGCGAACTCGACGATCCTTTCGGCGATTTCTGACTATTCGCTCGTAGCGGACTGTCTTTTCTCCGCAAGCTTGGTGCGGATGAAATCGCTATGCGAAACATAGATCAGATCGCTGACCTTGCGGATCAGGTGGTCCTCGTACTTGTTTATTTGCGAATCCGCGTAGGCAATACGCCACATGTTCCTGACCAGGGCGCATTTTTCCTCGTAACTGCAATGTTCGTTGATGAGGCTCGTGAACTCGTACAGGGAAGTGGCCGCGCCGGATTCCCGCCGGGCAAGTTCAATCAATTCTTCGACGTCCCCGGAATTTCGCGCGCTGCCGGCGCGCAATACCTCCGCGATGGACGCAAATTCACGATCGTCCATTTCGTGATCGGCCTTGATTACCTCGAACAGCAGGGCGGCGCCGGCAAGTTCAAGCCGCGTCGCGGCATCGGGGATGTCCGCGTCGGGCCGGGACTTCGGGGCTATGAACAAGTTGCGCAATGAACCCAGCATGTTGTCTTGTCTCTTCTCCGCGCCCGCAGCGGCCGATCGGCGTTTTCAGGTCACGTGGGCAATGGCGTCGAGCAGCACTTCGAACGGCGCTTCACGCCGATTGCCGTGAATGCTCAGATGACGGCGGAAACGCCTGCCTCCGGGCTGCCCCTTGAACAGGCCGAGCATGTGGCGGGTGATATGGCGCAAGGGCGTCCCCTGGCGCAATTCCCGTTCGACATAGGGCAGAAATCCGCCAAGATAGTCAAGCCGGGATTTGGCGTTCGGCGGTTCGCCGAAGAACGTCTCATCGACCTTGCTCAACAAGAAGGGGTTGCCATAGGCTTCCCGGCCGAGCATGACCCCATCGAGTTCGCGCAACAGGCTCGCGGCTGTCTCCAATGAATCGATACCGCCATTGATCACTACTTCAAGTTCCGGGAAAGCCTGCTTGACACGAAATACCCGCGCATAGTTCAGCGGCGGAATTTCCCGATTCTGTTTCGGCGTCAATCCCTTCAGGACGGCGATTCGGGCATGAATGATGAATGTCCGGCAACCGGCCTGCGCGAGCCGTTCGACGAAATCGAGCAATTCGCCATCGCTGTCGCGGCCGTCGACGCCGATCCGGCACTTGACCGTTACCGGGATTTGTAATGCGGCATTCATCGACGCGATACAGGCCGCTACCCGCTCGGGCTCTTTCATCAGACAGGCGCCGAAATTGCCGCCCTGCACGCGGTCGCTCGGGCAACCGAGGTTGAGATTCACTTCGCGGTAACCTGCCTGTTCGGCCAGCAAGGCGGCGGCGGCCAGATCGTCCGGGTCGCTGCCGCCCAGTTGCAGCGCTACCGGCTGCTCTTCGGGCGAAAACCGCAGCAGGTCAGCCGCATCGCCATGGAGCAGCGCGCCGCTGCTCAACATTTCCGTATACAACAGCGTATGCCGGGAAAACTGCCGCAGAAAGGCGCGATCGTGGCGATCGGTGCAATCCATCATCGGCGCCACGCAGAATCGGTGGCAGGGCGCCGGCCTGTTGTTCGCAGAAAACATTCGGCAATTATTCCCAACCCCGTTTCACAGTCAACACTACTTCCCCGTCATTCACACGCGACGAAGGTTGTTGTAGGTTTGTGGCTTCGACCCGCCGACGACTCACGCCGTGCAGAATCCTCACTTTCAGTCATAGGGTCTTAAATTCCTTCTCGAGTTTTTTCTGTTGCTTGCCGGAGATTCTGCCGAGGGATTCGATGGCTGCGCGGAGGCGTGCGCGGGTCAGGTCGAGGCCCAGGACGGAAATCGAGTCGAATACGGAAAGCGATACGGGCTTGCCGGTAATGGCGACAAACAGTGGAAACAGGAAATCCTTGATCTTGTAGTCCATTCGGGTGGCCAGTTCCTGCAGGCGAGCCTCGATAGCGTCGCGGTCCCAGCCCGGCGAGGCTTCAAGGGTCCAGAGGCTGTACAGCAAAATGCGGCGGCATGCTTCCTGGTCGAGTTGCTTGTGGGCAAAGTCGTCGGCCGAGACCGAAAGTTCTCCTTGCAGGAAATAGCCCGCGAGACTGGTTACGTCACTGAATCGGCTGGTTCTTTGGCGCACCAGGGGAGCCATTTTTCCGATCAGTTCGGGCCGGAAAGCCCATTCAGCGAAGCGCCTGGCGAATTCTGCGTCATCGAGATCTTCCCGCAGATAGCGGCCGTTGAGCCAATCGAGCTTCTCCCTGTCGAAAATCGGCCCGCCCAGCGAAACCCGCTCAAGTTCGAATCGGGCTTCCATATCGGCGAGACTGAATTTCTCCTCGCCATCGGGCATGCTCCAGCCCATGGTGCCGAGGTAGTTGACCAGCGCCTCTGGCAGATAACCCATTGCTTGGTAGTAGCCGATGCTCGTCGGGTTCCTGCGTTTGCTGAGCTTGCTCTTGTCGGGATTGCGTAACAGGGGCATATGGCAGAATACCGGCCTGTCCCAGTGGAAGGAGTCGTAGAGCAGCACATGCTTCGGCACCGAACTGATCCACTCCTCGCCGCGAATCACATGGCTTACTTCCATGAGATGGTCGTCCACGACGTTGGCGAAATGGTAAGTGGGCAGGCCGTCGGACTTGATCAGCACGGGCATGTCGACCTGGGACCATTGAATGCGGATCTCGCCGCGCAGCAAATCCTCGAAAACGCATTCGCCCTCGCGTGGTACGCGCAGGCGAATGACATGCCGTTCGCCGTTCTCGATACGCCTTGCGACTTCGTCCGCGGATAAATTGAGGCAATGGCCGTCATAGCCCGGCTGCCGTTTCAGGCGCATTTGCTCCCGCCGCAACTCCGCCAGGCGTTTTTCATCGCAAAAACAGGGGAATGCGAGCGATTTTTCCAGCAGGATACGAATATGGTCCGAGTAAATCGCGGATCTTTCGCTTTGCCGGTACGGGCCTTTGCCGCCATCGCGGCCCGGACCTTCATCCCAGTCGAGGCCCAGCCAGCTCAGGGCCTTGAGTATCTTGTCCTCGGACTGCGCGCTCGAACGCTCCCGGTCGGTATCTTCGATCCGCAAGATGAAGCTGCCGCCATGGCGATGGGCGAAACAGCGGTTGAACAAGGCGATATAGGCGGTGCCGAGGTGCGGGTCGCCGGTCGGCGAAGGAGCGATTCTGGTGCGTACCGGAGGCATGTGTGTTCCCGTGGCGTAGATGTTTTCCCTTGCGGCGGAATTATACATGCGCCCGCACCACCCGGCGGCGACGGATCGAAGCCAAAACACCCTCTTGTGATTGACTTGGAGGCTGGTGGTTCCTAGAATCGCTTTCCTTCGCGTGGGGCCTTAGCTCAGCTGGGAGAGCGCAACGCTGGCAGCGTTGAGGTCACCGGTTCGATCCCGGTAGGCTCCACCAGTTCACGAATCCGGTTCATGAAACCGCGGCCGTGATCCGCACGGCCGGATAGTCCCGCTTTACCGGCCCACGATAAAGCTGCCGCGGCCGCCCGATCCGATAAGACCCGCTTACCATCTCGTTCCAGTGCGCCATCCAGCCCGGCGTGCGGCCCGTCGCGAAAATCACCGTGAACATGCTGGTCGGTATTCCCAGGGCCTTAAGGATGATCCCGGAATAGAAATCGACATTGGGATAGAGCTTGCGCGCGATGAAGTAATCGTCCTCGAGGGCGATCTGCTCGAGCCTGCGGGCAATCCTGAACAAGGTGTCGTCCGCCGCTTCGCCGACCTCCTCGAGCACTTCGTTGCAGACTTCGCGCATTACCGTCGCGCGCGGGTCGAAATTCTTGTAGACCCGGTGGCCGAAGCCCATCAGGCGATAGGAATCGTTCGGATCTTTCGCGCGCGCAATGAATTCGTCGATGCGCGATTCGGAGCCGATCTCGGCGAGCATATCGAGGACGGCTTCGTTGGCGCCGCCGTGGGCGGGGCCCCACAAGGCGGCGATGCCCGCAGCGATACAGGAAAAGGGGTTGGCGCCCGTAGAACCCGCCAGCCGCACGGTGGAAGTCGAGGCGTTCTGTTCGTGGTCCGCATGCAACAGGAAAATGAGATCCATGGCGCGGGCGAGCACGGGACTGATTTCCTTTTCCTCGCAGGGCGTACCGAACATCATGTGCAGGAAATTCTCGGCGAAACCGAGGGAATTGCGCGGATACATGAACGGCTGGCCCACGCCATGCTTGTAACACATGGCCGCCAGGGTCGGCATCTTGGCGATGATGCGGCGCGCCACCAGCATGCGATGCTCCGGATCGGAGATGTCCAGCGTGTGGTGATAAAAGGCCGAGAGGGCGCCGACGACGCTGACGAGCATGGACATCGGATGCGCGGTGCGCGGGAAGCCATTGAAAAACTGGTGAATCTGCTGATCCACCATGGTGTGGTAGCGAATATTGTTCTCGAACTCGAGTTTCTGGCCGGCGTCGGGCAATTCGCCGTGCAGGAGCAGATAACAGGTTTCCAGGTAGCTTGAATGTTCGGCCAGTTGTTCGATGGGATAGCCGCGATAGAGCAGGACTCCGTCACTGCCGTTGATGAAGGTGATGTCCGAGTCGCAGGCGGCGGTGGACATGAAGCCGGGGTCGTAGGTGAAATAGCCACTTTCGATCAATCCGCGGACATCGATGACGTCCGGTCCGAGGCTACTTCCGTATACAGGCAGTTCGACTGATTCCGGTTTGCCGTCGACGATCAATTGCGCCTTTCGTTCAGTCATAGGCCACTCCGGATTACAGATGTCAGAACAAGCGTATCGGCGGATGCTTCCTGCTGATTCCCTTAATGCCACGAACGCGCGGCGCAGGCAATACTAGGGACTGTCCCTCGATATTGTCAAATTGGGACCGCGTGTTAGCCCAAAGCAGTAATGTCCCCTTTGCGCAAAGCTAAAGTGTCCCCTTTTTCTGTGAGGAGGGGTTGTCTTGTCGAGCGCGGAGGTGGTGTTGAGCATGCGGGAGTCGGATCGTGCGGGCGTGATCCGTGATGTG
>CAZUSL010000007.1:0-14815 GCA_964622925.1 uncultured Pseudohongiella sp.
GCCTTCCTCCGTCGCCGGCATGAGCATCGACCGTCAATGCGCTTCCGGCATGATGGCCATCGCCACCGCCGCGAAGCAGATCGTGCACGACGGCATGCCCGTCGTCGTCGGCGGCGGCGTCGAATCGATCAGCCTGGTGCAGAACGAGCATCGCAACGGATACCGGGCCCAGGATCCGAACGTGATCGCCCGCTCGCAACATGCCTACATGTCGATGCTGGAAACCGCCGAAGTCGTCTCCAAACGTTACAACGTCAGCCGCGAACAGCAGGACGAGTTCGCCCTGCAAAGTCAGCAGCGCACCGCCGCCGCCCAGCAGGCAGGCAGATTCGACGACGAAATCGTGCCATTGCCTTCGACCATGTTGTTCACCGACAAGGAAACCGGCCAGCAAAGCAAGCACGAAGTCACGCTGGAAAAGGACGAGGGCAACCGGCCCACGACGACCAGCGAAGGGCTCGCCGGTCTGCGCACGGTCTTCGAGGGCGGCGTCATTACCGCCGGCAACGCCAGCCAGTTGTCCGACGGCGCCTCGGCCTCGGTATTGATGGATGCGAAGGTCGCCGAACGCAAGGGCCTTGAACCGCTCGGCGCCTATCGCGGCATGGCCGCCGCCGGACTCGATCCCGATGAAATGGGCATCGGGCCGATCTACGCCGTGCCGAAACTGCTCGAGCGTTTCAACCTGACGATGGACGACATTGACCTGTGGGAACTGAACGAGGCTTTCGCCGTGCAGGTCGTCTATTGCCGCGACCACCTCGGCATTCCCAACGAGAAACTCAACGTCAACGGCGGCGCCATTTCCATCGGCCATCCCTATGGCATGAGCGGCGCGCGCCTGGTCGGCCACGCCCTGCTCGAAGGCAAGCGCCGCGGCGCCCGCTACGTCGTCTGCACCATGTGCGTCGGCGGCGGCATGGGAGCGGCAGGGCTATTCGAGGTGTACTAGCAACCAGTTACCGGCGGCATTTTCCGGCTGCTTACCGCCATTCGCTGGCCGGCTGGTCGGGATCGGACTCCAGGAATCGAATCAGGTCGCCGTGGAACTGCTCGGAAATCTCGATGTGCGGATTGTGGCCCACATCGGGATACAGCAGCAGCGCGGAGTTCTGCAACTCGTTGTGCACATGCGTGGCGCGGGCGGCGAAATCGTCTGACAACCGGTCGTCTTCGCCGCCGATGACCAGCGCCTTCGCTCCGATGTGCTGCCAGTCGTAAACCACCGGATCGTTATACATCATGGCCCCTACCATGCGGCGCACCCGAGCATAGTGGGGATAGCCGCCGGACAGAGTCTGGCCATAGGACCGCCTCACAAACTCCAACTGTTGGGGCGGCCAGTAGTCGGTGTAGTAGTTTTGGTGGCCGCGCAAGATGGACTGGTATGTGGGCACGCCGGGCTCGCCGGCCATCGGGTCGCTCCATGGCCGGGATTGGCGGGAATCGACCAGGCCGATCTGATTCACCATGACGACATGGCTGACGCTGTCCGGATATTGCATCGAGAATCTGCTGACCACCATGCCGCCCATCGAGTGGCCGACAGCCGCCACCCTGTCGATGCCCAAGTCATCCAGCAGCGCCTGCATGTTGGCCGCCACGAAATTGAAGTTGTAGGGAATCATGGCCTTGGATGATTTTCCGTAGCCGATGCGATCCACGGCGACGACGCGAAATCCCGCTTCGGACAGAATCCGAAAAGATGGCGAGTAGGCTTCCGAGTAAAAGTTTCCGCCATGTTGCCAGAACACCGTCTGGCCATTCGCCCGGCCGGTCGGCGGTATATCCATGTAGGCCATGCGCATTTTTTCGCCGTAGCGATCGAACTCCAGGAACCGGACCGGCCAGGGGTAGTCGATCTCTTCAAAGTTGATCGACACGGGGCCCCAATGGTCGGGGGCCTCGGCCGGCGGCTGCGCGGGCCACTCGTCCTCGGCGAAAACCTGGGGAATGGCGAGCATCACGCCGGCGACCGAAAACATTGCCAGCAGTTGGTGCTTGATCTTGTTCATGGTGATTCCCTGTAAGCTCTTGTAACCTTGGCGGTCGCCGCCGGCGTTTTGAGATGCGATACTTCGATTATAGCCGCAAAGAAGCGCCGCATGGATTCACCCCACCGCCCGAAACGAATCGTTATACCGCCGATCTGGTTTGCGCTAGGCCTGACAGCCATTTTCCTGCTCGATCGATTTTTACCGCCATCGAATTTTTCGGGACCGGTGGCGGTTGGCCTCGGCGCGTTTCTTGTCCTGCTCGGACTGGCCTCGGCGATCTCCGCCGCCGGGCTGTTCCGCAAGGCAGATACCGGGATTGTTCCCTTCTCTGAAGCGACCGCCCTGGTTACATCCGGTGCATTCAGATTCAGCCGCAATCCCATGTACCTGGGCATGGTGTTCGTGCTGTTGGGAACGGCCCTGATCGTAGGCTCCGTCGTCGGCTTGCTGGTGGCGCCGATTTTCATGTTGATCATCCGGTACCGCTTCATTCACGACGAGGAACAGATGCTGCGCGAAGTCTTCGGCGAAGACTACGAGGACTACTGCGGCCGGGTCAGACGCTGGCTCTAGGCTTCCTGTCACTTGCAAGCCAATTGCCCGCCAAGGTAATGTCAGCGCTCTCGCGGCTGCGGCCGCCAAGCCTGTTGAAACCAAAGTGCAGCCGAAACTTTCCGTACGCTTTCCGACACGCCTTTTGTCAGCCCTGTTGATTTTCCTTGCCGCTTCCGCCTCGGCGCAGGAGCGCGAACCGGTGCGAATCGCGTTCCTGGATCCGCTATCGGGCCCGTTTACCTCCATCGGTACAAGCGCGCTGCTGCAACTCGAATTCGCCGCGGATTATCTGTTCAATTCGCGGGGCGGCATTCTGGGTGGGCGCATGATCGAGATCGTACCGTTCGACAACCAGCAAAGCCCTACCGAAACCCAAATCCAGTTCCGCCGCGCGGTTGGCGAGGGACTGCGGATTATCTTCCAGGGCACCAGCTCCGCCACGGCGAACGCGCTTAACACGGCGATAGCGCGGTACAACCGGCGCAATCCCGGCCAAGAGATATTGCAACTCAATTATGCTGCGGTAGACCCGGTTCTGACCGAGGAAAACTGTAGCTTCTGGCATTTCCGTTTCGACGCCCATGCGGTGATGAAGTTGAACGCGCTGACCGACTTCATCGCTCTCAACGAAAACATCGAGCGCCTGTATATCATCGGGCAGGACTACTCTTTCGGCCACGTCGTCGCCGAAACCTCCGAATGGCTATTGCGCGAGAAGCGGCCCGATATCGAGATCGTCGGCAACGAGTTCCATCCTATCGGCCAGGTCAAGGATTTCACGCCTTACGTGACAAAGATCGCCGCCTCCAGAGCCGACGCGGTAATCACGGGCAATTTCGGCGCCGACATGGTCTCGCTGGGGCGGTCGATCATCGATTCGGGCCTCGACATCCCGATCTACACTTTCTACGCCGCATATGACGGCATCACCGCCACTTTGGGCGAAGGCGGGAAGAACCGCATCCGCCTGGTGCATAGCGATGGCGCCAATCCGGTTCCGACCGAAGAACGCAGGCGATTCAACCGCGCGTTCAAGACCGCCCATCCGGATCGGGACGTGAGCCAGCCACGCATCCCCATGGCCCTTTCGATGCTTGTCAAGGCGATGGAACAGACAGAAAGCACAGACCCCTACGACATCGCCCTGGCGCTTGAAGACATGCGTTTCACCTCGATGAGCGGAGAAGAGGTGTGGATGCGTGGCGACGATCACCAGATTTTCCAGGCATTGCACATCCTGGCCCATACCAACGAAGGCGTCGAGTTCGACATCGACAACTCCGGCTTTGGGCTGGTGCGGGAACTCCGGGTGCCCGCCGGGGAGACCGTGGTCGAAAGCAGTTGCGAAATGACGCGGCCGCTGCGCTGATACGGCGCCGGCGACCCGCCACTTGCAAGCCAATTACCCGCTAAGGTAATGTCGGGCTTTTCGCGGCTTGGACCGCCATGCCAGGTGAGATCATAGTGCTTTCGAAATTTCCCGCGCGATTCGTGACGCGCCTGCTGTCAGCCTTACTGATTTTCCTTGCCGCTTTCGCGGCGGCCCAGGCCCGGGCGCAGGAAAGTGAACCGGTGCGAATCGGCTTCATGGACCCCCTGTCAGGTCCGTTTGCCTCGATCGGCACGAGCGGACTGTTGCAACTTCAGTTTGCCGCTGACTACCTGTTCAATTCCAGGGGTGGAATTCTGGACGGCCGCATGATTGAAATCGTGCCGCTGGACAATCAGCAAAGCCCCACGGAGACGCAAATCCAGTTCCGCCGTGCGGTAAGCGAAGGCCTGCGGTATATCTTTCAAGGTAACAGTTCGGCTGTCGCGAACGCGCTCAACACCGCGGTAATCAGACATAACCGCCGCAATCCCGGCCAGGAGATTCTGCAGATCAACTATTCCGCCGTTGATCCGATCCTGACCGAAGAGAATTGCAGCTTCTGGCATTTTCGCTTCGACGCGCACGCGGTAATGAAACTCAATATCCTGACTGATTTCATCGCGCTCAATGAAGAGGTGGAACGCGTTTACATCATCGGGCAGGACTATTCCTTCGGCCATGTGGTCGCGGAAACGTCCGAACGGTTGCTGAATGAGAAGCGGCCCGATATCGAGATTGTCGGTAACGAGTTTCATCCCATCGGACAAGTCAAGGATTTCACGCCTTATGTGACCAAGATCGTCGCGTCGGGCGCCGACGCGGTAATCACCGGAAACTTCGGCGCGGACATGGTCTCCCTCGCGCGCTCGATCATCGATTCCGGACTCGATATCCCGATCTATACGTTCTACGCCGCCTATGACGGTATCACCGCAACTCTTGGCGCGGACGGCAAGAACCGGATTCGTCTCGTTCACAACGATTCCGGCAACCCCATTCCTACCGAAGAACGCAAGCAATTCTACCGGGATTTCAAGGCGGCCCACCCGGATCGGGATGTCACCCAGCCGCGACTGATGAATGCCCTTTCGATGCTCGTCAATGCAATGGAAGAAACTGACGGCGACGACCCGTATGAAGTCGCGCTGGCGCTGGAAGACATGCGTTTCACTACGCTCAGCGGCGAGGAAATCTGGATGCGCGGCAGCGATCACCAGATCATTCAGGCGCTTCACATATCCGTGATGACGGACGAGAACATCGAGTTCGACGCGGACAACTCCGGCTTCGGGCTGTACACCGAATACTTCGTGCCGGCGGAGCGGACCGTGATGGAAACGAGTTGCGAGATGAGGCGACCGCGGCGCTGATAAGGGAAGAGCGCGGCTGATGCCGGAAATTCTCGTATTCGCGACCTTGAACGGCCTGGTCACCGGGCTGTTGCTGTTCATGCTGGCGAGCGGTCTTACCGTGATCTTCAGCATGATGGGCGTGCTCAATTTCGCCCATGCCAGCTTCTACATGCTCGGCGCCTATTTCGCGTATTCCATCAGCCTTTATTTCGGCTACTGGACCGGGCTGATCGTCGCGCCGCTCATCGTCGGCGTGCTCGGCGCCCTGGTCGAGCGTTACGGGCTGCGGCGCGTGCACCAGCACGGCCACGTGGCGGAACTGGTGTTCACTTTCGGCCTCGCCTTTCTGATCGAAGAAGCGGTGCAGTTCTTCTGGGGAGCGGACACCAAGAACTACCAGACGCCGGATCTGCTCGACTTCCCCTTGTTCACGCTGTTCGGCCAGGAGTTTTCCGCTTATCGCGGCTTCATGCTGGCGATTTCACTGGGTATTTTCATCGCCCTTTATCAGGTGCTGACCCGAAGCCGCGTCGGCCTCATCATCCAGGCCGCGATCACCCATCCGCACATGGTGGCGAATCTCGGCCACAACGTGCCGCTGATCTTCACCGCGGTTTTCGGCGTCGGCACGGCGCTGGCGGGCCTTGCCGGAGTAATCGCCGGGCCGGTGCTGACGACCTTTCCCGGCATGGCGCTCGTGCTCGGCAGCATCGTCTTCGTCATCGTGGTGATCGGCGGGCTCGGCTCGCTGCCGGGCGCGTTCCTGGCCTCGCTGCTGATCGGCTTGCTGCAGTCCTACGCCATCGCCGCAAATGTCGGCATGCCGGACCTGCTCGATCTGCTCGGCCTGGAGTTCCCGCGCAGCCATCCGCTCGATGACCTGTGGACCCTGAATCTGGCCCAGATCGCGCCGATTTTGCCCTTCCTGCTGCTCGTGCTCGTGCTGATCTTTCGACCTACCGGCCTGATGGGCAAACGCGAACAATGAACGAGGCAAACGCGGTCAAGGCGCTGGCGGCCAAATCGGGCGTATGGGCCGGTTATCTGGCGGTGCTTTTATTGCTGCCGCAACTGTTCGATTCCATCCTGGCGATCTCGATCTTCAACCAGATGGCCATCGCCATCGTGTTCGCGCTCAGTTACAACATGCTGCTCGGCCAGGGCGGCATGCTCTCTTTCGGTCATGCGGTCTATTTCGGCCTCGGCGGCTTTCTCGCCGTGCATGCGCTGCTGATGATGGAGAACGAAGCCGTCTATTTCTCGATCGCCTTCATCCCGCTCATCGGCGGCCTGACCGGCTTGCTCGCGGGCGTCTTCGTCGGCAGTTTCTCGACGCGCAAGGCGGGCACGGTGTTCGCGATGATCTCGCTGGGAATAGGCGAACTCGTGGCGGCCTCCTCGCTGATCTTTACCGGCTTTTTCGGCGGCGAAGCCGGGGTGAGCGGCGACCGTACGTTCGGCCCGCCTCTGTTCGGGATGGATTTCTTCAGCGATGTCGACGTCTACTATCTCGCGGCCTTCTGGGTCTTTGTCTCCACCTTGTTCATGTACCTGTTCACCCAGACGCCGGCCGGGCGCATGGCCAATGCAGTGCGCGACAATCCCGAACGCGCCGAGTTCATCGGCTATAGCGCGCGCTGGGTGCGCTTCATCTCGTTCTGCGCGTCGGGCCTGTTCGCCGGCGTGGCCGGCGGCCTGTTCGCGCTCAACTACGAGTTCCTCACCGATGAGAATCTGAACCTCGTGACCTCGGGCCGCGTGCTGCTGATGGCCTATATCGGCGGACTCGGCTTCTTCATCGGGCCCATCATCGGCGCGATCATCCTGACGCTGATGAACTTCCTGCTCAGCAATTACACTGAATTGTGGCTGTTGTACCTCGGCATCATGTTCCTGCTGACGGTGCTGTTCCTGCCGCGCGGATTCGCCGGTTTCATCATGATGCACCGCCTTGCCTGGCTGCGCGGCAGGCTGCATACCCTGGCGCTGCCGTACCTGCTGACCGGGCTGCCCGCGTTGCTGTTCATCCTGTGCGTGATCTGCCTGCTCGAACTTTCCCATACGGCCGAGCCCGAACTGCATTTTCTCGGCCTGAGCCTGGCGCAGGACTCGGTGCTTGTCTGGGCCGGACTTTTGTTGCTCGCCACGCTTGGCTGGTACTTGACGAAGAGATCGGCGCCAGGGCTGCGCAGGGCCTGGGAAGCGGCCAACGCGCCCGAAGCGGATGCCGGGCAGGAGCAAGTCTCGTGAGCATCCTGTCCATGCGAGATCTGCGCAAGAATTTCGGCGCCACCGAGATCATTCGCGGCGTCGATCTCGACATCGAACCCGGGGAAATACACGCCATCATCGGCCCCAACGGCGCCGGCAAATCGACGCTGTTTCATCTCATCAGCGGCAAGTACTCGCCGACGGCGGGCTCCATCCGCTTCAAGGACCGGCAAATCGAAAACCTGAGTCCTTTCCGGATCAACCGGCTGGGAATCGCCCGCAGCTTCCAGGTCACCAACATCTTTCCGCGCCTGAGCGTCTTCGAGAACATCCGCTGCGCCCTGCTCTGGTCTTCGGGTTACGGCTACTCCTTCCGGCACCTGCTCAACCGCCAGCGCGCGCTGAACGATGAAACCGGGGAAGTGCTGGAAAGAATCGGCCTTGCCGGCAAGGCGCAGATTCCCGCCGGCGAGATCGCGTATTCCGAGCAGCGGGCGCTCGAACTCGGCATGGCCATCGCCGGCGGCGCCGAACTGATCCTGCTCGACGAACCCGTCGCCGGCATGAGCCATAGCGAAGCCGACAACGCGGTGCGCCTGATCCGCAAGGTCACCGAAGGCAAGACCCTGGTCATGGTCGAACACGACATGAACATCGTCTTCGATCTCGCCGACCGCATCAGCGTGCTGGTCTACGGCAAGGTCATCGCCTGCGGCGCGCCGGCTGAAATCCGCGCCAATGCGCAAGTGCAGGAAGCCTATCTCGGCGAGGCCCAGGCCAATGCCTGAAGCCATGCTGGAAGTAAGCGACCTCCACGCCTGGTATGGCAAGAGCCACGTGCTGCAAGGCGTCAGTTTCGAGGTGGCGCAAGGCGAAATCGTCAGCCTGCTCGGACGCAACGGCGTCGGCCGCTCGACGACGGTGAAAACGATCATGGGCGAGGTCGAGGCCCATGGCTCGATCCTGTTCAGGAACGAGCAGATCGCCGGCCGCAAGAGTTACGAGATCGCCCGGCTCGGCCTCGGCTACGTGCCCGAGAACCGGGAAATCTTCCCCACGCTGACGGTGCGGCAGAACCTCCTGCTCGGAATGAAGTCGACAACCCCTTCCGGGCGCTGGAGCATCGAGGAAGTATTCGCCATGTTTCCCCTGCTCGCCGAGCGCGCCGACGTGCCGGGCGGGGCGCTCAGCGGCGGCGAGCAGCAATTGCTCAG
Organism: uncultured Pseudohongiella sp.; assembly: GCA_964622925.1. Taxonomy (GTDB): domain Bacteria; phylum Pseudomonadota; class Gammaproteobacteria; order Pseudomonadales; family Pseudohongiellaceae; genus UBA9145. The sequence continues at coordinate 8,702 of CAZUSL010000007.1, forward strand.
CATGTGCCGCACCCTGATGGGAGATCCCGACATGGTCATGATCGACGAGCCCACCGAGGGGCTGGCGCCGAAAATCGTCGAACAGGTCGGCAATCTGCTGCTCGAAATCGCCGGCCGCGGCGTTTCCATCCTGCTCGTGGAACAGAAGTTAAACATCGCCATGCGCATATCGAAGCGGCTCTATATCATGGGTCACGGCCAGGTCGTCTGGGAGGGCACGCCGGATGCGCTGACGCAGGCCGGCGACGTGCGGGCGGAATGGCTTGAGGTATGACTTCATGAAAACCCTGTTGCCGATGCTGCTTGCCGGGTTGACTGTCTTCTGCGCGCCCGTCGTCGCCTGGGATTCGGTCGGCCATCGGGTCAGCGCTCAGGTTGCGGTGGAATATCTCGACCCCGGGGTTCGCGAACGACTCGTGGCAATCCTGCGGGAGCATCCGCGTTTCACCGAAGATTTCCTGGAGCAGGTTCCCGGCTTTATCGATACCGGCGACGAACTGGAATTCGATGCCTGGCTGCTGGGCCAGGCGGCTTTCTGGCCGGACATCGCCCGCGGGCTGCCGCGGGCGGAGCGGGCCCGGTATCATCGCGGCAACTGGCATTACATCGACGGCGCCTGGCTGCGCGACGCCGCCACGGCGCAGGGCAATGTATATGTCGGCATCGATCCGTTTCCCGATATTGCCGGCCCGGCCGGCGAGGCGATTCACAGCGAAGCCGATGTGGACAATGTGGTCGTGGCGCTCGACTACAACATGCGCCTGCTGGCCGACCCGGCCACGGAAGCGGGGCAGCGCGCGGTCGCCCTGTGCTGGGTGCTGCATCTGGCCGGTGACATCCACCAGCCGCTGCATACGGGCTCGCTGTTTTCCGCGCAATTGTTCGAATCCGGCGATGCCGGGGGCAATGGCATCGACACGAGCGAGGGAAATCTGCACGCGGTCTGGGACCGGGCCTTGCGCGAACAGGGAATCCTCGACAGCGTCGATTCCATTACCGATGCGTTGCAGTCGATGGACCTGAGCGAAATCGAGTCCGAGCCGCTCGACTGGACCGCCTGGATGCACGAAAGCCGCGCCTTGATGACCAGCGTGGCGTATCCCGAAGCAGTCGAGCGGGAAATTCTCGCCGCCGAGCGCATGGGCCGCGACATGCGGGAAATCGAGTTGTCCGAAGACTATCTCGCCGAAATGCGCCGCGTTGCCGAACAAAGACTCGGCCTGGCCGGCATACGCATCGCCCTGCTCCTCAATCGCAACCTGTAATTCGAATCACCCTGTTTTCCGGCCCGGTTCCGCATCAACTCGGCACTTTGCGGCGAGCGACAACAGGTTGTGGATCAGCCGGGGGCCGTGGCCGTTTTCCAGGCTCATGATCGACTCCGGGTGGAACTGAACCGCCCATATCGGAAGTTCGCGATGTTCCACCGCCATGACCACGGAATCTTCCGTCCGCGCCGTAACCTCAAGGCATTCCGGCACCGTGGCCGCGACCAGCGAGTGGTAGCGTCCGGCCGGGAACGATCCTGGAAGATCCCTGAACAATTCGCTGTCTTCACGGCTGATTTCCGACTGCTTGCCATGCATCGGCAGGGACAATTGCCGCAACTCGCCGCCGAAGTACTCGACAACGCCCTGCAAGCCGAGGCAAACGCCGAAAATCGGAATTTTTCGCTCAAGCGCGCATGCTATCGTCGCCGCGACATCGAATCGTTGCGGCACGGAAGGTCCCGGCGACAGGACCAGCAGATCGACGTTTTCGCGTTTCAGCCAGGTGCGGGCGGCCTCGGGGCGCAGGGTCAGCAATTCCGCGCCAAGGCGTCGAAAGCAATCTCCGAGGCTATGTACGAAGGAGTCCTCGTGGTCGACCATGAGTACGCGCATGTGCGCGAATTTCGGGCCCGCCTCGAAAGGCGCCGCGGACGAGATCGGTTTCACGGGCACGCCCATCGCCTGCATCAGCGCCCTCGCCTTGAGCCGTGTTTCGTTCTCCTCCTTCTCCGGTTCCGAATCCGTCAGCAAGGTTGCCCCGGCCCGGACTTCGGCCACGCCGTCCTTGATGCGGATCGTGCGCAAGGTGAGCCCGGTATTGAGATTGCCGTTGAAGCCGATATGCCCCATGGCGCCGCCATACCAGCGCCTGGGCGACTTTTCGTGCTTTTCGAGATATTGCATGGCCGACAACTTGGGCGCGCCGGTGACGGTCACCGCCCAGGTATGCGAGAGGAAGCCGTCGAGCGCGTCGAAACCCGCCTTCAGCGTTCCCTTGACGTGATCCACGGTATGGATCAGCCGCGAATACATCTCGATCTGGCGCCGGCCGATGATCTGCACCGAACCCGGCTCGCAGACGCGCGCCTTGTCGTTGCGGTCCACGTCGGTGCACATGGAAAGCTCGGACTCTTCCTTGGTCGAATTGAGCAGCCGTCGTATCTGTTCCGCGTCGCTCAAGGCATCGCCGCCGCGGGCTATGGTCCCCGAGATGGGGCAGGTTTCGATGCAGTCCCCTTCGACCCGAACGAACATCTCGGGTGAAGCGGATACCAGATACTCCCGTTCGCCGAGATTCATCAGCGCGCCGTAAGGCGCAGGATTGGTTTCGGCCAGGCGCTTGAACACCTGCGCCGGACTGTCCTTGCAGGGAGCGAAAAAAGTCTGGCCGGGAACGACTTCGAACAGGTCGCCGCGGCTGAAATGCGCTTTCGCCCTTTCGACTCCGGCCGCGTACTCGCCGGGTTCGTGGTCGCACTCCCGCTCCACATCGGCCGCGGGAACAAACGGGGTGGACGCGGAGCCGTTTCTTTTCAGACCGCCGGTGGTTTCCCCATGATGCTCGCGGCCGGGTGCGCGGCAGATGAAATCGTAGTTGTAAGCCCGGGCCTGTTCGAGGCGGTGGTCGGCCACGAGAATCCTGTCCGGAAAATAGAGCACGAGATCGCGGTCGTCCGGATCTCGCTGTTGATGCCGTTCGATGTCCTCGAACTGGAAAGTCAGGTCGTAGCCGAAAGCGCCGTATAGTCCCAGAAACGGATCCTCGGGGCTGTGGAACCAGTTCACCAGCGCCCGCAGCGCAGAGAACACGCTATGCTGACGGCTGCGGTCCTCCTCGCTGAAGCCGGCCTCGGCCTCGCGGATGTCGGCATGGATAGCCAACTCTTCCCGGTGCAGCTCGCGCACGGATTCGCAACAGGCCAGCGCCCGTTCGACTTCGGCAAGCAGGATTCCGCCGCGGGAATTGAGCGCTTCAATCGTCAACTTGCGGCCGCGCCCGGTCAGGCGCAATGGCGGATTGACGAAACCGATGTCCCAGCGCGTATAGCGTCCCGGATATTCGAATCCGGATCGCAGCAGCACGCCGGGCGAGCCGTCGAGCGAATCGACGAGATCGTCCATCGCCGCCGCATCGTAGTCGAGTTCTTCGACCGACAGGTGTACGCGTACGCCGCCGCCGGTCTCGTGCCGGTATTGCCTGCCCGGCTCCAATCGCATGTTTCCATTTTTGCCCATCACGGGTACCTCCGCTTGGCCTGCCGGAGCCGTGACTGGAACGATTACTGGAAAGAAACAGAACGACCGCCACAACTCCGGGCGGCCGGTGAAGAATTAATCGAGATTCTTCCGGCAGCCCTCGTGGGAAAACAGCCAGAAGTAAAAGTACGCTCTGTTCATGGGCGGCGATGATGCACCCGGCGCCGGCCAATGTCAACATCGCCGCACCTGTGACTTCGATCCGTCGCCGTCTGGCGGCCTGAGTTCAGCGGACGCCGTATATACATCCCTGTAGGCTCCGGGCTCGACATCCTGTCTCGCACGCCCGCTGAACTCAGGCCGCCAGACGGCGACTCACGCAGTGCAGAACGCGCCCTATGCTGCTAAGCTTGGGCGCCATCGGAAAACAACAGAGAGAACCAGATCATGACAGTTCCGCATCGTTTATTGGCCGGCGTATTCGTACTCTTTTTGTCGGGCGCGGCGCTGGCGCAGGAGTTCGTCAAGGCCGACCTGGAACAGATCGGCATGTCCGCCGAGCGGCTCGAAACGCTCGATGCGAATCTGAAGGCCTATGTGGACGAAAACCGCATCGCCGGTCAGGTCGTACTCGTGCTGCGCAATGGACAGGTGGCCTTTTCCGCCGCCAACGGCTGGCGCGACAAGGAAGACGGCGCGGCGATGACCGATGACACCATCTTCCGCATCGCTTCCCAGACCAAGGCCATCGTCAGCACCGGCATCATGATCCTGCAGGAGCAGGGCAAGCTCGCCATCGGCGACCCGCTCGGGCGCTATATTCCCGAATGGAGCGACATGCAGGTTGCCGTACCCGACGGCAGCGGCGGCTATGTACTCGAAGACGCGGCCCGGCCGATCACGATCCGTAATCTGCTTACCCATACCGCAGGCGTCAGCTATGGCAGCGGGCCGGCCCGGGACCGCTGGGAAGAAGCCGGCTTCCAGGGCTGGTATTTCGCCAATCGCAGTGAGCCGATCGCGGAAACCATCGCCCGCATGGGTTCGCTGCCGCTCGACGACCATCCGGGCGATAGCTGGATCTACGGTTACAGCACCGACATCCTCGGCGTCGTGATCGAGGCGGCCAGCGGCATGGATCTGCAGAGCTTCCTGCAACAGGAGATTTTCGATCCGCTCGACATGCGCGACACGCATTTCTTTCTGCCCGAAGCCAAGCGCGATCGGCTGGCAACAGTTTACAGGCCCGGCGCGAACGGCGTCGAAGCGATTCCGGCTACCGACGGCATGCAAAGTCAGGGCATGTACGTGGGCGGCCCGCGGATGAGCTACTCGGGCGGCGCCGGCCTGTTGTCCACGGCGCGCGACTACGCCCGCTTCCTGCAAATGACGTTGAACGGCGGCGAACTCGACGGCGAGCGCATCCTCTCGCGGAAGTCGGTCGAACTGATGACGGTCGATCACCTGGGCGACATCCCGTTCCGCAGCGGCCAGGGCTTCGGCCTCGGCTACTATGTGCTCGAAGACCTCGGCGCGAACGGCGCCCTCGGCACGGAAGGAGAATACGGCTGGGGCGGCGCCTATCATTCGACCTACTGGGTCGACCCGGAGGAAGATCTGGTGGTCGTTTACCTCACCCAGATCATCCCCGCCACAGGCCTGAATGACTACAGCACGCTCCGCAACGGCGTCTACCAGGCAATCGTCGACTAGTCCAACTTCGACAGCGACCGGAGGTTGGGAATAGCAAATGCCGGAAACTCCAAAAATGATTCTGCGGGCGCTGTTCCCCACCTTCCTGCACGAAGCCTGGTATCCCGGCTTTGCAACCGAAAAGGAACAACTGATCCGGCGCATCCGCGAAATCCGCGAAGAGGATCAGGCGGGACGGGAATATTCCGCCCAGCACTACCCCTACGGTTTCACCTCCTTCCGCAGCCGCGACCGGCTCTACACCGATCCGGTCTTCCGCAACCTCGTCGATTTCATGTTCGAGGTCGCCTACGACTACGGCCACAAGCAATACTGGAACCTGGAGAATTTCGAACTGGCGATGACCCAGCTCTGGTGCAACATCAATTCGCGCTACAACTACCATCGCGACCACGTGCATCCCTACTCCCAGATCAGCGGCGTGTTCTACATCCAATGCGAAAGCGACGCCGCACCGATCAGTCTGAAGGACCCGCGCCCCGCGCGCTGGATGGTGCCCGCCCCGCTACGCGAGAACCGCGCCGAAAACACGCTGGTCACGACGCTTCCGCCGGAAGAAGGCAAGTTGCTGATGTTCCCCGCCTGGCTCGATCACGGCGTGTCGCAGCACCACGCCGAGACCGACCGCATCAGCATGTCCTACAACTTCGAATTGCGGCAGAAAAACCCGGGTTGATCTGATCCCCGGCAACATGGATCCCGAAATCGAGTTCCTTTATCTGTTTCCCACAATTTCACCCGGATGGATGTCCCGGAAATCATCTCTTCGGGAATTTTTTCGCCGAAAAATTGCCTTTCACGATGATGCGTGACTAAGCTGTTCCACGAAGTAACAGGGATGCCGAAGGAGCCCATCATGAACGCCATCGCCACGGCATTTGCCGAGCAAAGCCTCGTCCTTGGGGCGATATTGCTGCTCGCAATTTATCTGCAG
>CAZUSL010000008.1:0-9152 GCA_964622925.1 uncultured Pseudohongiella sp.
CCGCTCAAGCCCGGCGCGGAGGCGGCCGCCGGATAGCCGCGGCGCGGCCTTGCGCTCCGGTCGCTACGCTCCCTGCGCGCAAGGCCGAAGGGGACATCTCTGCTTTGGAGAAAAGGGGACATTTCTGCTTTGCTTTGACACGATCATGTGCATTACTCCACTCAAACGGCTAGATTATCTATCTAGCTGAAAACCAAGTCATACCGGGTCGTGGCCAGATGCGGTTTTTTGTCAAAAACCGCATTGCTTTGCAATTGCAACTTGTTGGCATATACTTTTCGTATATAGCAACTGGAGCCAAGATCATGCACAAGGGGTCGGTTTTTCGAAACAATCGCACTCAGGCAGTAAGACTGCCCGCGGAATGCAGATTTCCGGAGGACGTCAAACAGGTCAGCGTTCGAGTCTTCGGGAAGGACAGGGTACTGGCTCCGCTGGGGAGCAGTTGGGACAGCTTTTTCGATTCCAGCGAAAGCGTCAGCGACGATTTTCTGCCGGAACGCGCGTCCCAGCACCAGGTGGAGAGGGAAGAATTTTGACATTGAAATACATGCTGGACACGAATATCGCCATTTATGTGATCAAGCGGCGGCCGGAATACGTGCGCGAGATCTTCAACCGTCACGCTGAGCGCCTGTCCATCAGTTCGATCACCCTCGCCGAACTGATGCATGGCGTCGAAAAAAGCGCATATCCCGACCGAAACGCCCGAAATGTCAATGACTTCGTTTCGCGCCTGGCAGTGCTGGAATACGGTCAGCGAGCCGCGGCGCATTACGGTGAGATTCGTGCGGAACTCGAGCGCGACGGAAAAACGCTTGGCGTAAACGATTTTCACATCGCGGGACACGCCCGCAGCGAAGGACTCACGCTGGTCAGCAACAACCTCAAGGAATTCGATCGGGTAGCCGGGCTGCGCCTGGAAAACTGGGTCTGATCCGACATTTCAAATCGCGTGAAACTCGCCGTCTGCCGCCATTTGAATTGCGGTTGGCCAGGGGAGTACAGTCACATCGCCATGTTTCTGGATGTTCTCGCCCTGGTAGATTCCAAAGGCCCGTTCGATCTCACCTGCCTGCAGCAAGGCAATCAGTCCCTTGTTGTACGAGCTCTTCCACTCGCGGGACGATTTGATCTCGAATCCCGCGGCCCGGTTTCCGCGCCGCCAGATCAGATCCACTTCATTGCCCGATGGAGTGCGCCAGTAATAGAACTGTCCGCCCAGTGAGCGCCAGGAATTGAGCGCCCTGAATTCGTTGAGGATGAAGGTCTCGAACAAGGTTCCGGCCTCGTGGGAAGAAGGCTTGTCGCGGTGCAGGCCGGCCAGGGCGCGTTGTACGCCGCAATCGAACAGATAGAACTTGGCGTGCGCGACTTCCTTCACCTTGACCCGTTTGCGCCATGCAGGCAGGTACCAGCCCAGCAGGGTGTCCTCGATGATGCTGAAGTATCCCTGCACCGTGGAGCGGGCGACGCCCACTTCCCGGGCGATGTTGGCGATATTGAGCATTTGTCCGTTGACCGTGGCGGCGACGGTCAGGAAGCGATAGAAACTGTCGAGGTTCCGGGTCAACGCTTCCTGCTGTATCTCTTCCCGCAGGTAGGTTTCGATGTAGGCATCGAGAAAATCGATCTTCTCCTCTTCGGCGGCGGTCACGCTCATGGGCAATTGCCCGTAACGCAGCGCGTTTTGCAAACTGAAATCCGCGCCGGTTTCCAGCATGCTCAGCGGGAACATCCTTCTCGAAAGCGCGCGCCCGCCAAGCATGTTCGCTTCCGAACGCTTCAGTTTTCTGGCGCTGGAGCCGGAAAGCGCAAACCGGTACCGTTCGCTTTCAAACAACAGGGCGTGGACTTCGTCGAGCAGTTCCGGAACTTTCTGCACTTCATCGACGATGATCCAGGCCTCGCTCTCGCCCAGAGCGGCGGCTTCCCGCGCAAGCAATCCGGGGTCGCGCTTGTAGCGCAGGAAATCACCGGATTTGAGCAGATCGATGCGCAACGAAGCATGCGCCAGAACCTGCTGCAGCCAGACGAATTTACCCGTGCCGCGCGATCCGGACTGGCATTCCGCGGTCTCCGGGGCCGCGTCTCTGCGCGGAGCGAAGCGGAGTGACTCGGGGCATCCATGCCCCTCGCCCCTGCGGGGCGGCGCTGGGCGCCGTCCAAATTGGCAATCCTGCCATTTTGTCGCGGAATCTATTCGATTCGCATCAGGATGACGGAGATGTTGTCCTTGCCGCCGTTGCGGTTGGCGCTGTCGACCAGTCTCTTGACGCAGAGATCGATATCGTCGGGGCGGCCGTTGAGGATGTCCCTGATTTCCCAGTCGGCGACCATGTTCGTGAGGCCGTCGGAACACATCATCAGCAGGTCGCCGCCCTGGAGTTCGTGTTCGATGCGGTCGATATCGACCGCGTCGTGTATGCCCAGCGCTCGCGTGAGGATGTGGTCGATGTTGGTCAGCGAGAAATCGTTGTTCGGCATCGCGCCCTTGTCGAGCAGGTCATTGATCAGGCTGTGGTCGCGGGACAATTGCGTCAATTCCCTGTCGCGCAGCAGATACAGGCGCGAGTCTCCCACGCATCCCGCCAACATGCGCCGGCCTTCGATCCGGGCCGCGACCAGCGTCGTGCTCATGCCGTTATGGCACTTGTTCGCGTTGGCGGCGTAGAAGATTCGCCGGTTGGCCGCATCGATGGCCCCAAGCAGTTCGTCGAACAGATTTTCAGCTTCGGCCTGTAACGGACGGTCGGGCCGTAATTCGGTCAGAATCGAGGTGACCGCCATGCACGATGCGACTTCGCCGGAAGCGCGGCCGCCAAGGCCGTCGGCGAGCACCGCAAGAGCGGCGTCTTCGTCAAAGCCGATGAAGTCCTCGTTGTGTTCACGCAACATGCCGGTATCGGTCTTGCCGGCGATATGCAGCTTGAATTTTCTTCCCTTCATGAACACACCCCGTTGTTTTCAACGGCGGATTATATCGAATGGGGAAGAACAAAATATGATAGTCTTCGCGGGTTTTGGAGAACGGCTTTATCCCTTGCCGGATCCCGAAGGAAAATTCAGACGATGAAAGTGCCGAACTTCCTGGCCGTCGTGCTGCTGGTAGTCGTTATCTTCTACCTGCTGATCGTCGGCGAGTTCCTGTTGCTGCCGCTGGTGATCGCGATCGCCTTCTGGTACCTGATCAATACCCTCGCCGCGACGCTGGGAAGGATTTCGGTCGGGCGCTTTTCGATACCCCGGCCGATCTGCCTGACCTTGGCGATCCTGACTTTTCTCGCGGCAATCTGGGTCGTGATCAACTTTCTCAGCGCTTCCTTCGGCGGCGTCATGGAGATGGCGCCGATATACCAGGAAAACCTGATTCGCCGGCTCGAATCGCTGTCGCTTCCTTTCCTTGACGTCGGCGATTTCCAGGGCGAGAACTTCGGCCAGGCGATCAGCGGCTGGATCGATCTGCCGAGTTACGCCGCCTCGCTGGCGGGGTCTGCGGCGGGAATCCTGGCCAGCAGCAGCCTGATCCTGATCTACGTCGGCTTCCTGTTCTTCGAGCAGGGTCATTTCAGGAACAAGATCAGCGCGCTGGTAACCGATCCCGAGAAAGAGGAGGAAGTGAACGGGATCTTCGACCGCATCCGCGACGACATCCAGAAATACATCACCATCAAGATGTTCACGAGCACGCTCACCGGCGTTCTCAGTTTCGGCCTGATGCTGTGGATGGGGGTGGACTTCGCCGGCATCTGGGGCCTGCTGATCTTCCTGCTCAATTTCATTCCGACAGTCGGCTCCATCATCGCCACCATGTTTCCTGCGATGATCGCCCTGGCCCAGTCCGACGGCTACTACCTGTTCTTCATGGTGCTCGGCGGCATCGGCGCGTTCCAGATGGTCATCGGCAACGTGATCGAGCCGCGGCTGATGGGTTCCTCGTTCAATCTCAGCCCGATCGTGATTTTGCTGAACCTGGCTTTATGGGGAACGATCTGGGGCGTTCCGGGGGCCTTCCTCTGCGTTCCGTTCCTGATTATTTTCACCATCATCATGAGCCATTTCCCAAGGACTCGCCCCATTGCCATCATCCTGTCGAGCGACGGCGATTTGCGGGTGCCGCTGGAAGAAGCGCTGGAGACATTCTCCTTCACCGGCGGAGGCGGCAATGCGCCGATGCTCGGTTCGGGCGACGACGCAGACGAGCACGACAAGAGCGGCGATTGACGCCGCGCCCGATCCGCTACCCAGACCTCACGAAATGAACAGCGCCGACATACGCAAGAGTTTCCTTGACTATTTCGCCGGTCATGGCCACAAGGTATTGCCGAGCAGTCCGCTCGTGCCCGGCAACGACCCGACCCTGCTCTTCACCAATTCCGGCATGGTCCAGTTCAAGGATGTCTTTCTCGGCCGGGAAGCGCGGCCCTACAAGCGCGCGGTGACTTCCCAGCGCTGCCTGCGCGCGGGCGGCAAGCACAACGATCTGGAAAACGTGGGATATACCGCACGCCACCACACTTTCTTCGAAATGCTCGGCAATTTCTCCTTCGGCGACTATTTCAAGCGCGATGCGATCCGGTACGCCTGGGAGTTTCTCACCGTAAATCTCGGTCTGCCGCCGGAGAAACTCTGGGTGACGGTGTTTCGCGACGACGACGAGGCGGCGGACATCTGGCTTAACGACATCAAGGTACCCCGTGAAAGATTCTCGCGCATGGGCGAGAAGGACAATTTCTGGGCCATGGGCGATACCGGCCCCTGCGGCCCCTGTTCTGAAGTCTTTTACGATCACGGCCCGGAAGTCGCCGGCGGACCGCCCGGCTCGCCGGATGAAGACGGCGACCGCTACATCGAGATCTGGAACCTCGTATTCATGCAATTCGAGCGCAAGGAAGACGGCTCGCTCGAACCCCTGCCGCGGCCATCGGTCGACACCGGCGCCGGACTCGAGCGCATTGCCGCGGTAATGCAGCATGTGCACAGCAATTACCAGATCGACCTGTTCCAGTCCCTGCTCAAGGACATACGGCAAATTACCGGCGCCGGCGACCTGGAAGACCCTTCCATGCGCGTGATCGCCGATCACATCCGTTCCTGCGCTTTCCTGGTCGCCGATGGCGTGCTGCCTTCCAACGAGGGCCGCGGCTACGTATTGCGCCGCATCGTTCGCCGCGCGATTCGCCACGGCCACAGGCTCGGCGTCAAGGATCTGTTCTTCCACAAACTCGTGCAATCGCTGGCGAACGTAATGGGCGAGGCCTATCCCGAACTCGTCGAACAGCGCCCGCGCATCGAAAACGTGCTGCTCGAGGAAGAGCGGCAGTTCGCACGCACGCTTGAAAACGGCATGGCCATCCTGGAAAAAGCCATCGCCGAGCTCGGCGGCAAGGTGATTTCCGGCGAGACCGTGTTTCGCCTGTACGACACATACGGCTTCCCGATCGATCTGACCGCGGACGTCGCCAGGGAACATGGCCTGACGATCGATTCCGAAGGATTCGAGCAGGCGATGGCGGCCCAGCGCGAACAGGCCCGGGCCGCGAGCAATTTCAGCGCCAGCGAGCTCGTCGATATCGACGCGAACCAAACGACCGAATTCATCGGCTACGAACAATTGTCGGGCGCCGCCACGGTGGTCGGCATGTTCTCGGTGGAGGACCGCCAGCCGCTCGATGAGCTCCGCGACGGCCGGGAAGTGCGCCTGCTGCTCGATGTCAGCCCCTTTTATGGCGAATCCGGCGGCCAGGTGGGCGATACCGGCATACTGGAAAACGGCGATATGCGTTTTCTGGTGACCGATACCCGGAAGCAGGGCGAAGCGCTCGTGCATATCGGCAAACTGCAGCAAGGCGTGTTGCGCACCGGTGACCGGCTCGAGGCGCGGGTCGCCGCCGAAGAACGCGTCGCCATCACCCTGAACCATTCGGCGACCCATCTCATGAACGCGGCGTTGCGCAATATTCTCGGCGATCACGTCACCCAGCAGGGTTCGCTCGTGGACAAGGACCGGCTGCGCTTCGATTTCTCCCACTCGGCGCCCGTGGGTCCGGAACAGATCAGGGAAATCGAGCAACAGGTGAACGGCGAAATCCTGCGCAATTCCGCCGTCAGCAAGGAAATCATGCCGATCGGGGAAGCACGCAAGCGCGGCGCGCTCGCCATGTTCGGCGAGAAATACGGCGACGAGGTGCGCGTGGTGAGCATGGGCGGCGAGTATTCGGTGGAATTCTGCGGCGGCTGCCATGTCGAGCGCACCGGCGACATCGGCCTCTTCAGGATCACCTCGGAATCCGGTATCTCCGCCGGCGTACGCCGGATCGAAGCGGTTACCGGCGGGCGCGCGCTCGAACTCGTGCATCACGAGGAACAAACCTTGCGCGATGCCTGCCGCGTCGTGAAATCGAGCCCGGACGAACTCGTCGAGCGGGTGAGCCAGTTAACCAAGGCTAACCGGGCACTGGAAAAGCAGATCGAACGACTCAAGGCGAGGCTGGCGACCGGCGCCGGCGGCGACCTTGCCGACCAGGCGCGCGAAGTGGCTGGAATCAAGGTGCTCGCCACGCAGGTGGACGGGCTCGACGCGAAGGCCATGCGCGAAGCCGTGGACAAGCTCAAGAACCGGCTCGGCAGTTGCGTCGTCGTGCTTGCCGGCAACGCAGACGGGAAGATCAGTCTCGTCGTTGGAGTCAGCAAGGATCTGACGGAATCGGTCAAGGCGGGGGATCTCGCCAACATGGTCGCCGGCCGGATCGGCGGCAAGGGCGGGGGCCGGGCCGACATGGCCATGGCCGGCGGCCGCGATGCCGGCGCTCTTCCCGGCGCACTCGAAAGCGTAACTCCCTGGGTCGAAGCACAACTGGCGAGTTCGCGCTGATGTCCCTCATCGTCCAGAAATTCGGCGGCACCTCGGTCGCCTCGGTCGGTCATATCGAGGCGGTAGCCGACAAGGTCGCGCGCTTCCGCGACGAAGGTCACGACGTCGTTGTCGTGCTGTCGGCCATGGCCGGCGAAACCAATCGGCTCGTGGCGCTTGCCCACGAGGTCATGGATCAGCCGACGCCGAGGGAAATGGATGTATTGCTGTCCACCGGCGAACAGGTCACCATTTCCCTGCTCTGCATGGCGCTAGAGCGCCGCGGCTACGGCGCGCGCTCGTTCACCGGCGGCCAGGTCCGCATCTTGACCGACGAAAGTCATACCAGGGCGCGAATCAGGGAAGTCGACAGCACCAGACTTCATGCGCAACTCGAGCAGGGCAATGTGGTGGTTGTCGCCGGATTCCAGGGAGTTACCGAGAACGGCTGCATCACCACCCTGGGCCGCGGCGGCTCCGACACAACGGCGGTCGCATTGGCCGCGGCGCTGGAAGCCGACGAATGCCAGATCTACACCGACGTCAAGGGTGTTTATACCACCGACCCGCGCATGGTTGACGGCGCCCGTCTGCTGCGGCATATCACTTTCGAGGAAATGCTCGAACTCGCCAGTCTCGGCGCCAAAGTGCTGCAGATCCGGGCGGTCGAGTTCGCCGGCAAATACAAGGTTCCCCTGCGGGTGCTATCGACATTCGAAGAAGGCCCCGGAACCCTCATCACGCTGGAGGAAGAAGAAATGGAAACACCCGCCATCGCCGGCGTCGCCTTCGAACGCGACGAAGCCAAGTTGACCGTGAAAGGCGTGCCCGACGTTCCCGGCGTCGCCTACAAGGTGATCGGCCCGGTCAGCGAACAGGGTATAGAAGTCGACGTGATCGTTCAGAACGCGGCCGCGGACGGCAGCAACGACATCACCTTCACCGTCAAGCGCGGCGACGCCGAGCGCACGCAGGAAATCCTCGAACAGGTCATGCCTTCGGTGCCGGCGCAGTCGGTCGAACTCGATACGAAAATCGCCAAGGTCTCCCTGGTCGGAGTCGGCATGCGCTCCCACGCGGGCATCGCGAGCAAGATGTTCAAGGCGCTGGCCGGGGAAAACATCAATATCCAGATCATCACCACCTCCGAAATCAAGATATCCGTAGTGATCGAAGAGAAGTACCTGGAGTTGGCGGTAAGGGCGCTGCATGGCGCTTTCGAACTCGAAGCGCACCAAAACGGGCAGTAAGGATCTCCTTTTGAACAGAAAAATTGCAAAACAATTTGCAAACGCCGAAATTAGGCGGATACTATACCGGTCACACTGAAAAAAGCGCCAATAACAAAGGATTTTGCGATGGAACGTCAACTTGGAGAAGCGCAATGCTGATTTTGACACGCCGAATTGGCGAGACACTGATGGTCGGAGACGAAGTAACCGTTACCGTGCTGGGCGTCAAGGGCAACCAGGTGCGAATCGGGGTCAACGCGCCCAAGCACATAGCCGTTCACCGCGAAGAGATCTATCAGCGAATCAAGCGGGAAAAGGACAATCCGCCCCAAACCCCCGACGAAGAGTGACCCGCGCTGCTGGCTGCGGTTCAGCGGGAACCCGTTGCCATCCGCCGTCAGAACCGTGAAAGAGTAATCTCCCCCTCATTCCCAAATCGGCGCGAAAAGCCGGTTGGCGTAAGCGTGTAGATACGAGGTATCCTCGCAGAATCGTGCGAAGGAGGGGTTACACCTGACCACCGATCAACGCGACTTTGGCGCCTATCGATGGAAAAACACCAGGCCGTTTGAAAACCTGCTGCTTAAAAGTTGAATTTCCCCGATTTCTGTGACGACGTTGCGATTCCGCGGTTGCATCGGTAAAATTCGCCGACGTTTCGATGTCGGGGTACTCCTTTCCCAATTGCGCGGCATCGAAGCCAGGGCCGCGGCCGGCAGCCCACTGTCGGCGGTCGGCTGCGGTTCCGACTCGCGCGGCCGCGAAACCGGGGCGGCGCCTGAATCGATTCGATGTGATTGAGGTCACATGTACAAGCCGGCGGCGAAGATATACAATGCGAACGCCTAAACTAATCGTCGCCCATGACGACAGGTTACAGACACAAACACTCTAATTTTTTCTTAGCTAGGAGTAATACCAATGGCAGTAACTGCTGAAACCAGAAACGGCCTGATCGGGCTGTCGGTGGTGATGCTGGGGGAAGCCCCGGGCACCACCCTGCTCAACGACTGGGTCGAAGCCGTCGACGGCGGCATGTCGCTGGCGGACATCGCGGAGCGCATCGC
>CAZUSL010000009.1:0-6347 GCA_964622925.1 uncultured Pseudohongiella sp.
CCAGAACACCGGTCCGAATTCGAAGCTGATCCCGGGCCAGCCTGACACCGGCACCCCGATCCAGGCCGCATCGGCCACGCGCTGGACATCGTACAGTCCGAACAGGCTGGAAATCACCGAGCCGACGGCGATGCCGATGACCAGCGCCCAAAGCCGCAGCACGCCGGTCGCCTTCAGTGCGATCAGCACTACAGCCAGCAAGGTGATGAGAGCGCTGATCGGCGCCCCGGCCGGATTGGCTGCGGCGGGAATGTCTTCGAGCAGATCCCAGATGATCGGCATGACGGATACCGGAATCAGCATGATCACCGTGCCGGATACGACCGGCGTCAACACGCGCCGCAGCAGGGAGAGCCGCGCCGACAACGTGAACTGGAACAGGGAGGAAGCGATCACCAGGGCGGCGAGCACCGCCGGACCGCCTTGCACCAGGGCGGTAACGCAGACCGCGATGAAAGCGCCCGAGGTGCCCATGGCCAGCACATAGCCGGCGCCGAGCCGGCCCACGCGAACGGCCTGTGTAATCGTGCTCAGGCCGCTGACGATCACGGCCGCGAAAATAGCCCAGCTGATATAGGTTTCGCTGCCTTCTGCGGCGCGGATGACGATAGCGGGCGTCAGCACGATCCCGGCGACGATGAGCAGCGCGAGTTGTACGCCGAGGCCCAGGGCCAGCGCTCCGGGTGGTCGTTCATCGGGTTCGTAGCGCACGCCTGCGGTTTGTTCGTTCTTCTCTGTGTCCATAATAGTTCCCTTGTTTTTATCCGATCGCTTTACAACCGCTCTATTCCTGCTTGCTCTTCGATGCCGGTGCGTCCTTGCTATATCTCATTGCGCTGTGCGAACCGATTGATATGGTCCGCCGCGCGAAAGGCCAACGCCATGATCGTCATGGTCGGCTGGCCGCGGCTTGACGTAACCAGGGAACTGCCGTCGCACAGGAACAGGTTGGGTACGTCATGGGAGCGATGGTAGCGGTCGATGACCGAAGTCGAGGGGTCGTCGCCCATGCGGCAGGTGCCGAGCATGTGCGAACTGTTGGTCTGGCCGTCCTCTGGATAACTCGCGTGGATCCGCAAGGCGCCTGCGGCTTCCATCATTTCCACCGAACGTTCCATGAAATAGCGCATGGTCGCGATATCGTCCGGATGATCCATGTACGTGCAGCGGATCGCCGGACGGCCCCACTTGTCCCGCACTTCCGGATCCAGGGTAATGTTGTTCGAATCGAGCGGCAAGGACGTGGTATGGCCGTCGAAGGCCGCGGTATGGGTGAATTCCTCCCGTATCCGCGCCTTGTATTCGCTGCCCCAGGTCGGCCCGCCCAGCATGCTGCTCGCGACCGCGGATTCCATCGGGGTGCCGCTGCGCACCGGGTGGCGCCCATCGACGCCGCCGCCGCCGTAGAAGCCTTCGGCGGGATCGATTTCATACCAGTCATGTACGACGCGGGTTGCGGGTATGCTCTTCCAGGCGTTGACGGGTTCCGGGAACAGTCCGGTCACTTCGCTGAAGCCATTGAACATGAGATTGCGGCCGACGAATCCGCTGCTGTTGGCCAGCCCGTCGGGATGCCGGGGCGATTCCGACATCAGCAGCAGCCGCGGCGTTTCCGCGCCATTGGCGCAAAGCACCACGGCCCGGGCGCGCTGTGACTGTTCCGTCCCGTCCTCTCCGAAATAGACGACCTCGCTCGCGCGCCCGGATTCGTCGGTTTCCACCCGGGAGACCGTGCAATGCGTGCGCAACTCGTAATTGCCCGAAGCAAGCGCAGCGGGAATCATGGTGATCATCGTAGAGGACTTGGCGTTTACCTCGCAGCCGAATCCGAGGCAGAAACCGCAATGAATGCAGCCCGGCCTGCCGTTGTGGGGCTGGGAAAGGATCGCCACCGGCGCCGGATAGGCGGTATGGCCAAGCGCCCTCGCGCCGCGTTCGAGCAGCACGTCCGAGCCTTTCACCGGCATCGGCGGGCAGGGATAGTCGCGTGAACGCGGCGGATCCCAGGGACCTTGCAGGCCGGACACGCCGACTTCCCAGTCGACCCGGGTGTAATAGGGTTCGAGTTCTTCGTAGCGGATCGGCCAATCAGCGAAATTCGTGCCGGCGATCGTCCCGCGCACACTGGCTTCCATGAAATCGATCGGCCGCAGGCGCCAGTAATTACCGGAAAAATGCAGGCTGCTGCCGCCGACGTTATGCGCGTAATTGCATACCCTGTCGCGTACGGTCGCGGTCTCGTCCGCGGTTTTGCGGAAGGTTTGCGGATGACCCTGGCGGTGGCTCCAGGTCAGGTCGTGATTGTTGAAAGTGCCCCATTCGTCGTGCCGGAAGTCCGCCGCCTGCAAATGGGGGCCCTGTTCCAGTTGCACGACCGAATGTCCGGCTTCCGCGAGTTCCTTCGCGACGATACCGCCCGCCGCGCCGGAACCGACAACGACGAAATCGACTTCTTCCCGGGTCGGGAACGACGCGCCGGCCATGCCTATTGCCCTCCCTTGTTCATGTAATCCTCGTCATAAAAGCCGAAAGGCGGCTGCCAGACGCTGCGCGGCTCGTAGCCGATCAGTTCATAGCCGACCCCGCCGCGGTTGCCGCCGTATTCCGGCAAGGCGAACATGCCGGCGACGGTGAGATAGCGGATCGTGGCGAAGAATTCGGTATTCTCGATCTCGCGCAGCAGTTGGTCCTGCTGTTCCGCGTTCAAGGCGGAAAAACTCACGGCCTGGAATTCGGCGTTTGCCCGGTCCTGCAATTCCCCCAGCCCGTCACGCAGGATCTGCAATTCCCGATCGCGCTGATCACCGAGCACTGCGTCCATGAAATGAACGGCGCCGGCTTCGCGGGCGCCGGGAGTGTCATCCGGTGGAATGATACGGTCGGCGATTGCAGCGAATTCCTCCGCCTCCTCGCTGCCGAGGAGTTGCAGGCCGATACCGTCGAGTTGATTTTGCTCGGAGCGGGAACACGCGGCGAGTATCGCCGGCATGCTGAGCACGATCGCCGAGCGCGGCAATGCTTCCAGAGTCGATCTCAGCAATGCGCGACGGGAAAGAATGTGGTGTTGCATTTCCTGACCAGGTCGAAACCGCCCTGGTTGCTCAAAGGCAAATCCGGGCCGACCCCCCTTATGACCTGCGGCCAATATAGCACAACAGCATTCCGTATTGCCGTTTCGTTCTCGTTATTGCCGTTTCGTCGCATGGCCGTTGCCAGGCACAATTCCAAAGGGCTAGATTCGACCGCAAGCCAGTCAATTCAGCATGGGAGCACGATCATGAATACGAACAAACTTATCAAGGCCTGCCTGCTCGCCGCAGCGCTTGGCGTCTATACCCAGGTGGCGGCCGACACCTTGACCATCGTCATCGAGGACATCCGTGACGCCAGCGGCACGGTGCAGGTTCAGGTGCTCGCCGGGCAGGCGCAATTCGAAGGCGGCGGCGCGGTTGCGCAATTCCTCGAGCCGGCGGTTGAAGGTTCGCTGACAGTGGTAGCCGAAGACCTGCCGCCCGGAGAATACGCCATCAGGATCATGCACGACGTGAATGGCAACGACGAACTCGACGCCAACTTCGTCGGCGCGCCCACCGAACCTTACGCCTTCTCCAACAACGCCAGGGGCATGTTCGGTCCGGCCTCCTGGGAAGACGCGCGCTTCGTGCTCGAAGGCGAAGTCACCCAGGTAATCAGCCTGGTGCACTAGCGAGGAACCACAAAATGCAACGACGTGAATTTTCGAAACTTCTCGCGCTGCTTGCCTGTCCCTGGCCTGCCGGCGCCCTGGCCCAGGCCGGCGATTCGGATTGGTCCGGACAGTTCGCGCAAGCGCTGGAAGAATTTCCCTGGCTGGCCGCCTGGGGCAACATCGACCGCGACCACTACCGCAGCGATGCGGAGATCTCCGGCCGCTGGCCCGAGGAGTTGAGCGGCACGCTGTACCGTACCGGTCCGGCCGGTCACGAAGCCTACGGTTATCGCAACCACCACTGGTTCGACGGCGACGGCATGGTGCACGCTTATCGAATCGGCGGCGATCGCGTTCGCCACGAGGCACGGCTGGTGGAAACCGCCAAGGTCAAGGCGGAGCGGGCCGCCGGCCGCGCCCTGTATCCGGGCCTGGCGGCAGCGCCCCCCGACGCCGTCGGATCGACCGGTCCCGACGATCAGAATCCGGCGAATACCAGCATTCTCCATCACCATGGCCGCCTGCTGGCGCTTTGGGAAGCCGGCAGCCCTCATGAAATCGACCCGGAGGACCTGTCCACCGTGGGCATCTACTCGTTCGCCGAACCCGGCGGCGGTTCGAGCATGCGAGGCGTGCCCTTTTCCGCCCACCCCCGGGTCGATGTCGACGGCAGCGTGTGGAATTTCGGCTATGCCTCGGCCGCGGGCCTGCTGGTGTTCTGGCATATCGGCGTCGACGGTTCCCTGCTGAACGCGGGACGCGTGGCGGTCGACCCGATGACGATGCCGCACGATTTCGTCGTCACCGAACGACACCTGGTGCTGTTGCTGCCGCCCTTCCACTACCGGCCGCAGGCGAACGCCGAAGGTTTTCTCAACATGCACGAATGGCGGCCGGAAGATCCTTGCCGTGTTCTGGTGGTGGACAAGAACGACCTGTCCAGTCATTTCTTCCTGGAACTGCCCGCGCAATGGGTCTTCCATTTCGGCAACGCCTGGGAAGACAGCGCCGGGGTCATCCGCTTCGACGCCGCGAGGGCGCCGGATCCAGGTATCATGACGCGGACCTTCACGGAAATCATGCGCGGCAATCCCATTGATGATTACGGCAGAGCCGCGCGCCATTACGGTTACCGGCTCGATACGCGGGCGCGGACGATTTCCGAGGAAGCCATGCTCGAGCCGGGAATATTCACCGAGTTTCCGAGTATTGACCCGAGAGTGGGTTGCCGACAGTATCGCAAGCTCGTCTTTCTCTCCCAAAGCGGTGCTGATCCGGCGGAACACGGAACATTGAACGAGGTCAATCTGTTCGATATCGAGAGCGGGCGGCGCGACTACTTCCGCTATCCGGATACCCGGATCCCGGAGGAACATCTGTACGTGCCGCGACCCGGCAGCGAACCCGAAACCGGCGGCTGGATCCTCGGCACCGCTTTCGACTGGCAACAGGGGAAACAGATTCTCAATCTGTTCGACGCCGAACAGGTAGCCGACGGCCCGGTGGCCACGGCTGAATTACCCTACGCAATTCCACTTGGATTGCATGGCAAGTTTGTAGCGGGGTGATCGCTTGCGTCTGCTTTCGTTTCTGCATGTCGGCCTGTTCTCGCTTGCGATCGCCGTCCTCGTCTGGTGGCTGATTGAAGCCGGCAGCTTCCTGCAGGTCCTGGTCGTATCGCTGAGCATCGGCTGGTCGGTCAATCTCGCCTTCGTATTGGGACATGATCGTCTGATCCAATGGATCGGCCCCTGGCTCGCGCCGGCGCCCGTGGTCGCACTCGGCCTCGCGCTCGGCCTGTTGCTCGCAGGCACGTTTGTTGCGGCGCAGCCATTAATGTTCTTTTCGCAGGATTTCAGCACCCTGGCGCTGGGCCTGTTCTTCGGGATTACGGGATTTCTCATCTTCAGCGCCCGCGAGCGCCTGCGAAGAACCCGGCAACTCCTCGCAGACGCCGAACTGAAACAATCGCAACAGGAAAAACTGCTCGCGGAAACCGAACTCAAGCTGATGCAGGCGCAGATTGAACCGCATTTCCTGTTCAATACCTTGTCCAACATCACGCAACTGATCCGTTCGAATCCGGATCTGGCTGTGGACACGCTGGAAAATCTCACGACCTTGCTGCGGGGTTCGCTGGCGCGCACGCGCTCAAGCGAAAGTACGCTCGGCCAGGAAATCGATTTTGCCGAGGCCTACCTGGCGATCCAGGCCACCCGTATGCAGGGCCGCTTACGCTACCAACTCGACCTGCCGGAAGAATTACGCGAGATTCCGATTCCGCCGCTGCTGATTCAGCCATTGCTCGAAAACGCCGTGATCCATGGCATAGCAACCGATCCCGAAGGCGGAGAGGTCGCATTTACCGCCAGGCGAATCGACGATGAACTGATTCTCGGAGTCAGTGACACAGGCGCCGGCATCGGCGAAACCGGTGCGGCAAACGGCACTGGCTTGCGTAACGTGCGCGACCGCCTGCGCTTGCGTTACGGTCCGGAAGCAACTCTTGAGTTGACGCCGGCCTCCCCGCGCGGCGTCAACGCATTGATCAGCATCCCCCTGGCAAAGTCATGACCAGCGCGCTGATCCTTGAGGACGAACCGCTGCTTGCCGAGCAGTTGCGCGACAAGCTTGCGTTGCTCTGGCCGGAACTGGAAAT
>CAZUSL010000010.1:0-4046 GCA_964622925.1 uncultured Pseudohongiella sp.
CGGATTCAGGACAGCATGGCGGAAGTCGAGGAACTGACCCGGGACAATTCCGGCACCAGGGTTACCGTGGCCGCCGATTACGGCGGCCGCTGGGACATCGCCAACGCCATGCGCCTGATTGCCGCGGAGGTCCGCGACAGCGGCCTGAGCACCGATTCGATCGACATCGACCTGGTGCATTCCTTCACCCAGTTGAGCGAGTTGCCCGAACCCGACCTCTGCATCCGCACCGGCGGCGAACGTCGAATCAGCAATTTTCTGCTCTGGCAGTTCGCCTACACCGAATTCTATTTCACCGAATGTCTCTGGCCCGATTTCGACGAAACCGAGTTGCAGCAGGCAATCGACGATTTCGCCAGCAGGCAGCGGCGTTTCGGCGGGCACGCCTCATGAACGCGCCGCGATTCGCGACGTCCGCCCCATGCTGAAGCAGCGGGTCATCACGGCGGTGGTGCTGATCGCCGCCTTCGGCGCGGCCACAATCGCGCTGCCGCCGTTCTGGTTCGCGCTGCTGATCAGCGCCGTCATACTCGCCGCCGGCCGCGAGTGGAGCGGGCTGCTCGGCGGGGATTCCTCAGCAAGACCCGTCTACCTGATGGTGATCTTCGTGGTGGGCTTCACGTTGTTCCGCTGGTTGGGAATCTCTCCGTTGAGGGATTTTCCGGAACAGGCCGGCACGGCAATCGTGCTCGGACTTGGACTCGCGTTCTGGCTGCCGGTGTTTTTCCTGCTGCTCGGTTATCCGGACAACCGCAAGCGCTGGGACAGCGCTCGGGTAATCGCCGTAATGGGGCTTTTTGCACTGTTGCCGGGCCTGATCGGCGTCATCTACCTGAAATACCTGGATCCAACGGGACATCTCGTGCTGGCCCTGGTGATTCTGGTGGCGGCGGTCGATATCGGCGCCTACTTCGCCGGACGACGCTTCGGCAACCGGCAGCTCGCGCCGGAAATCAGTCCGAAGAAGACCTGGGAAGGCGTCTGGGGCGGCAGCGCGCTCAGCATCGCCGTTGCCGTCGCGTTCGTCTGGACGATGCACCGCTGGCTGCGTCCGCTTGCCGGTCTTGAAATACTGCTTCTTGCCGCGCTCGCCCCCGCGCTCGTCGCGCTCTGCGTCATCGGCGACCTGCTCGAAAGCATGCTCAAGCGCAATCGCCAGGCCAAGGACAGCGGCAGCCTGCTGCCAGGCCACGGCGGTCTGCTCGACCGGGTCGACAGCCTGCTCGCGGCGACGCCGGCTTTCGTGCTCGGCATGATGTTCCTGTTCGATGAGGGCGTCGGCCCATGAGCAAGAGCAAGGCGGTGGCGATTCTCGGCTCGACCGGCTCGATCGGCCGCAACACGCTGGACGTGATTCGCGGCGACCCGGACTTGCGGGTAGCAGCGCTGAGCGCGAACAACAACACCGCCCTGCTGGCCGGGCAATGCCGCGAATTCGAACCGCGATACGCCGTAATGGCGGATGCGGAGCGCGCCGGGGAGTTGCGCGAACGGTTGCAAGGCTCACAACTTAAAACCGAGGTGCTGGCGGGCGCGGAGGAACTTGCCCGCATCGCCGGCCTGCCTGAAATCGACACCGTCATGGCCGCGATCGTCGGCGCGGCGGGACTGGAATCGACCCTGAGCGCGATCCGCGCGGGCAAGAAGGTCCTGCTCGCCAACAAGGAGTCCCTGGTCATGGCCGGCGACCTGTGCATGGAAACGGCGCGCTCGGCCGGCGCCTTGCTGATTCCGGTCGACAGCGAACACAACGCCATCTTCCAGTGCCTTCCTTATTGCGACACCGCGCTGGGGACCGAACAGACCAGACATGTGAAAAAACTGGTGTTGACCTGTTCCGGCGGACCGTTTCTGCACACGCCCGCGGACCGGTTCGACTCGATTTCTCCCGAACAGGCCTGCAAGCACCCGAAATGGGACATGGGCGCGAAAATCTCGGTCGACTCCGCCACGCTGATGAACAAGGGCCTGGAAGTCATCGAGGCCTGTTATCTGTTCGACATGGCGACCGAGCAGGTGGAGGTGCTGATCCATCCCCAGTCGATCGTGCATTCCATGGTGCATTTCGAAGACGGCTCGGTGCTGGCCCAGCTCGGCACGCCGGACATGCGGATTCCGATCGCCTGCGCCCTGGCCTGGCCGGAACGCATGCCGTCGGGGGCGAATGCCATCGATCTCGCCGCTGAAGAGCCGCTCGAGTTCATGCAGCCCGACCTCGAACGATTTCCCTGTCTCGGGCTGGGACTCGACGCCGCGCGGGAGCGGGGCCTGCGGCCGGCGGTGGTGAACGCGGTCAATGAAGTGGCCGTAGGCGCGTTTCTCGCGGGGGAATTGCCGTTTTCCCGCATTGCGAGGCTAATCGAATCGGTTTCAGCTAAAATCCCTTGTGGGGAAGCGAGCTCTCTGGCTATTATTCTCGAAGTTGACGGGCTTGCGCGAACCTACGCTAAGGAATTGATTCACAAACGGATTTAGCATGATGGATGTTCTGATCGCGATATTGGCGTTGCTGGTCACCCTGGGAATTCTGGTGACCTTCCACGAGTACGGCCATTTCTGGGTCGCGCGGCGCTGCGGCGTCAAGGTGCTGCGATTTTCGGTCGGTTTCGGCAATCCGCTGAAAAGCTGGATCGGCAAGGACGGCACCGAATACGCCATCGCTCCCATCCCGCTTGGCGGTTACGTCAAGATGCAGGGCATGGAAGACACGTCCCTGGTGGACCCGGCCACCGTGCCTGATTCCGAACGCAATACGTCTTTCGCCTGCAAACCGCTCTGGCAGCGCTCCGCCATCGTCGCCGCGGGCCCCGGGGCCAATCTGCTGCTGGCCTTCGTCATCTTCTGGCTGATCAATATCGGTTTCGGCAACACCGGCATCGCCCCGGTAGTGCAGGACGTGGTCGAAGATTCGCCCGCGCAAATCGCCGGCCTGCGGGCCGGGGACCGCATCCTCGCGGTGGACGGCCGCGAGACAGCGACCTGGCGGGAAGTGAACATGCAATTCCTTGCCCGGCTCGGCGAGACCGGTGAACTGAACCTGAACGTGGCCCCAGCCTCCGGCTCGCAGCCGCTGGATATCCGCATACCCGTCGAAGACTGGCTCGGCGCCGAAACCGAACCGCGGCCGGTTGCCGACCTTGGCATCGTCGAGTTGCTGGTGCCCGCGCGTATCGGCATGGTCGAAACGGGAGCGCCGGCCGATATCGGCGGTCTGCGGGAAGGCGATCTGGTGCTGTCGGTGGACGGCGAACCGGTGCGCGACTGGTCTCACTGGGTGCGGATTATCCGCGCGAGTCCGGAACTTGATCTGCGCGTGGCGGTCGAAAGAGCAGGCGGGGCCGCGGAATTGCTGCTTCGGCCTGCGGCTGTCGCCGCCGGGGACGGTTCCGCCTTCGGCAGAATCGGCGCCGGTGTGGCGAGCGCGCAGCCGCTGGACCTGCTGCCGCCGGATTCCGTACTGGAATTCCGTTACGGCCCGCTGGAAGCCGTCGGTCCGGCCTTGCGCGAAACCTGGGACATGTCGCTGTTCGTGCTCGGCTCGATCCAGAAAATGATCGTGGGGCTGATTTCGGTGGAACATATCAGCGGCCCGATCACGATCGCCCAGGTAGCGGGGGAGACCGCCACCATCGGACTGGAAACCTATCTGGGATTCCTGGCCCTGTTGAGCGTATCCATCGCGATACTCAACCTGTTGCCGATACCGATGCTGGATGGCGGTCACCTGATGTTTTTCGTGGTGGAGGCTGTGATCAGGAGACCCTTGCCGGATGTGGTGCAAGCCTGGAGCCTGCGTTTCGGCATGGCCATGGTGCTGGGGATCATGGTGCTGGCTTTCTATAATGATTTCAATCGCTTGCTTTGAGCAGGCGGAAATCGCAATTTATCGTCGAATGAATCCGAACCAGTCATGGCAATAAAGAAGGCCCTTTTTTCCTGTATCGCGGCGATGATTTTCGTCCCCGCCGCGCTTGCCCAGAATTTCACCATCGCCGACATCATCGTCGACGGCTATCAGCGCATCACGCCCGGCATCATCTACAACC
>CAZUSL010000011.1:0-5015 GCA_964622925.1 uncultured Pseudohongiella sp.
TCGCCCGCCACAAGGGCTATCCCACCCGCGACCACCTCGAAGCCCTCGCCCGATTCGGCCCCACCCCCATCCACCGCCGAACCTTCGGACCGGTGGCGCAGTTGGTGTAAACTAGCCGGAGCAGCCCGTTCGAGTTACCCATGCCTGACCAGGAACCAGCGCAGACCTTCATCCATCTTCGCCTGCATACCGAGTTTTCCGTCAGCGACGGGCTGGTGGCCATCGATCCGCTGATTGCAAGCCTGCGCGAGTCGCGCATGCCGGCGGTGGCGGTGACCGATCTGGCGAACCTGTTTTCCCTGATCAAGTTCTACCAGGCGTCGCGGCGGGCCGGGATCAAGCCGATCTGCGGTTGCGACCTGCGAGTGGTCGACGAGGAAAGCGGCCATGTCAGCCAACTCGCGCTGCTGGTGCGGAACGAGACCGGCTACCGCAATCTGATCAACCTGATATCCGATCTATACGTCGACAACGAACCCGGCGCCGAAATCCAGACCGGCAAACGGCATCTGGCGGACTACAGCGATGGCCTGATCGCCTTGTCCGGGGCGCAACAGTCCGATATCGCGGCGGCCCTGCTTGCCGGCAAGCGGGATCTGGCGCGGCAATTGCTCGAATCCTGGCAGGAACTGTTCCCGCAGGCGTTCTATCTCGAATTGCAGCGCCTCGGGAAACCCGACGAGGAAGACTACATCGAGGCCGCGCTCGATCTGGCGCGCGAATGCGCCTGTCCGGTAGTGGCGACCAACGACGTACGCTTTCTCGGCGCGGACGATTTCGAGGCCCACGAGGCGCGGGTCTGCATCAGCCAGCGCCGCGTGCTCGACGATTCCGGCAGGCCGCGCGATTACAGCGAACGGCAATACCTGCGCGGCGCGGACGAAATGGCCGAACTGTTCGCGGATATCCCCGAGGCGATCCAGGCCACGCTCGATATCGCCTGCCGTTGCAATCTCGATCTCGAACTGGAACAGCGCCTGCCCGAGTTTCCGCTGCCCGAAGGCGAAACTGCGAGCCTGGAAGAATACCTGGCAAAGGTCTCGGAAGAGGGGCTGCGCCAGCGCCTGAGCGGATTGCCCGGCGGCGAACCCGTGGCCGAAGAACAGGATCGCTACTTCAAACGCCTGCAGGAAGAACTCGACACCATCAACCAGATGGATTTCGCCGGTTACTTCCTGATCGTCATGGAGTTCGTGCAATGGGCCAAGAACAACGGCATCCCGGTCGGTCCCGGCCGCGGTTCGGGCGCGGGCTCGGTCGTCGCCTGGGCGCTCGGCATCACCGATCTCGACCCGATCGAATACGACCTGCTGTTCGAGCGCTTCCTCAATCCGGAACGCGTCTCCATGCCCGACTTCGATATCGATTTCTGCATGGAAGGCCGCGACCGCGTCATCGCTCACGTGGCGGACATCTATGGCGAGGACGCGGTCTCCCAGATCATCACTTTCGGCACCATGGCGGCGAAGGCGGTGGTGCGGGACGTCGCCCGGGTGCAAGGCAAACCCTATTCGGTCGGCGACAGGCTGTCGCGGCTGATCCCTCCGACTCCGGGAATGACGCTCGCGCGGGCGATGAAAGAGCAGCCGGACCTGAAAGAGTACGTGGACGGCGACGAAGACGCCCAGGAAATCCTCGAGATGGCCTACAAGCTCGAAGGCATCACGCGCAACGTCGGCAAGCACGCCGGCGGACTCGTGATCGCGCCGGGCCGGCTGACCGATTTCACGCCGCTGTATCGCGACCACGAACGCACCGGTTCCGGCCTGCTCACGCAATACGACAAGGACGACGTGGAAACCGCCGGCCTGGTCAAGTTCGACTTCCTCGGCCTGCGCACCTTGACGATCATCGACTGGGCGGTGAAATCGATCAATGAACAGGAAGGCGCGAACATCGATATCGCCAGGCTGCCGCTCGACGACGAAAAGGCGTACCGCATGCTCGGCAAGGGCGGCACCACGGCGGTGTTCCAACTGGAATCCCGCGGCATCAGGCAATTGATCCGCAAATTGAAGCCGAACCGCTTCGACGACATGGTCGCCCTCGTCGCGCTATATCGTCCGGGCCCCCTGCAGTCGGGCATGGTCGACGATTTCATCGACCGGAAACACGGCCGCACCGCGGTCAGCTATCTCCTGCCCGCACTCGAGCCCCTGCTGAAAAGCACTTATGGCGTGATTCTCTACCAGGAACAGGTGATGAAGATCGCCCAGGTGTTAGGCAAATACACGCTGGGCGGCGCCGACATCCTGCGCAAGGCCATGGGCAAGAAGGATCCGAAGGAAATGGCGAAGCAGCGCAAGAATTTCATGAAAGGCGCACAAGAGACGGGCGTGCCGGAAAGGGTCGCCAAGGAATTGTTCGACCTGATGGAAAAGTTCGCCGGTTACGGATTCAACAAGTCCCACTCCGTGGCCTATGCCTTGCTCGCCTATCAGACCGCTTGGCTGAAAACGCATTATCCGGCTCATTTCATGGCCGCGGTGCTGTCCTCGGAAATGAAGCTCACGGACAAGATCATGGAACTCGTGGCCGAATGCCGCGAAATGGGGCTCGAAGTGCTGCCGCCGAGCATCAACAGCGGCCGCTTCCGCTTCAGCGTGGATGACTCGGGCCGCATCGTTTACGGCCTCGGCGCCATCCGCAATCTCGGGCAAGGGCAGATCGAACGCATCGCCGCTGCCCGCGAACAGGCTCCGTTCAAATCGCTGTCGGATCTTTGCCGGCGCACCGGCGGCCAGTTGCTCAATCAGCGCGCGCTGGAAATCCTGATCGATTCCGGCGCCTGCGACGAATTGGTCGAAGGCAAGGCCACCGCGGTGCGGGCGCGGCTCCGGCACTGCCTGCCCGCGGCCTTGCAGGCGGCGGAACAATACCAGCAGGATCGGGCTTTCGGCATCGCCAATCTTTTCGGCGGCATGGAAGAGGAGGCGGACGTGGAAGACATGATGCCGCCCATGCCCGAAAAGCCGGAATGGGACGATCACGCAATGCTCGAGGCGGAACGGGAGTGCCTCGGCTACTATCTGAGCGGCCATCCGGTGGATGAGTATCTGCCCGAACTGGCGCAATTCGCCCCGACGAGACTGCAGGAAGCGCGAGCTTCACGCAAGAATCAATTGCTGGCCGGCATGCTGGCGGATATACGCGTGCGCAGGCGCGAAAGCGGCAACATGGGCATTTTGACGATCGACGATGGCTCGGCCCGGCTCGAAGCCGTCATGTACGACCCGGAATTCAGGCAAGTACAGGATCGCCTGCAAAAATACGCCATCGTCGTGATCGAAGGCCGCGTGGTCGACGACGAATTCACCGGCGGCTTGCGAATCCGGGCAAAAAGCGTGATGACGCTCGACGAAGCGCGTACCCGGCACAAGTGCAAGCTTGCGCTGGATCTGAACGAAACCGAGCTTTCCGGAAACTTTTGCAATCAATTGGCCTCAATTCTCGAACCTTATCGCCGCAATGGTAAAGGTAAGGGCAATGGTCAAGGCTATTGCAAGGTAATCATCAACTATCATCGCGGCGATATGCAGGGGTGTATAATGCTCGGCCCCGACTGGGCGGTGGCGCCGGCGGACGATCTGGTCCGGAGCCTGCGCATGGAATTCGGCCGCGACCAGGTCATGCTGCGATATGAGAATTGAGCCCGCGGGCTGCGCCTGGCCCCAGGGCCGGTAACGGAATCTATCTCGAGTGAATCCCGATTTTCTGGAATTTGAACAGCCTATCGCTGAACTTGAAGACAAGATCAGCGAATTGCGCCTCGTCGGCAGCGACAACGAACTCAATATCAACGAGGAAATCCAGACGCTGCGGCAGAAAAGCCTGCGCCTGACGGAAAAGATCTACACCAACCTGACGCCCTGGCAAATCTGCCAGGTCGCGCGCCATCCCCTGCGTCCCTATACGCTCGACTACGTCGATCACATCATGACCGATTTCGACGAGTTGCACGGTGACCGCCTTTACGCCGACGACCAGGCGATCGTCGGCGGGCTGGCGAAGATCGGCGGCCGCCCGGTAATGGTCATCGGCCATCAGAAGGGCCGCGGCACCCGCGCCAAGGTCAAGCACAATTTCGGCATGCCGCGGCCGGAAGGTTATCGCAAGGCGCGGCGGCTCGTTGAACTGGCCGAACGCTATCGCCTGCCCGTGGTCTGTTTCATCGACACGCCGGGCGCCTACCCGGGCATGGATTCGGAAGAACGCGGAATCAACGAGGCGATCGCCGAAAACATGGCGATGATGTCGCGCGTACGCACGCCGCTGATCGCGACGGTGACCGGCGAGGCGAATTCCGGCGGCGCGATCGCCATCGGCGTCACCGATCAGCTCAACATGCTGCAATATTCCACCTACACCGTGATCACGCCCGAAGGCTGCGCGACGATCTTGTGGAAATCGGCCGAGTTCGCGCCGAACGCCGCGGAAGCCATGGGCGTGACGGCGGACCGGCTCAAGCAACTCGGCATCGTCGATCACATCATCGCCGAACCGCTCGGCGGCGCCCATCGCGACGTGGCCGAGGTTGCCGCTGCCATCAAGGCGGCCTTGCTCGACCAGATCGAGCAATTGACTGCTATGGATCCGGACGATCTGGTCGAACGGCGCTATCGGCGGTTAATGAGTTACGGCATTAGTAGTGGGTAGCCACCGCCGCGCTCCCTCGTGCAAAATTCAAACTCAAATCTCCAGAATTTAGTTGCCGCAGAGTTACCGTCTGAGGCAGGAATTGTGGTTGGGCTTAGTGGTGGGATGGATTCCGTGGTTTTGTTGCATGTGGTGAAGCAGTGTTTGGCGGGGAGCGGGGCGTTGCGGGCGCTGCATGTGAATCATGGGTTGCAGGCGGAGTCGGATGAATGGGAAGGATTTTGCCGTGATCTTTGCCGGGGGTGGGATGTTCCGTTCAGTGTGCGCGCGGTGGCCGTGCCGGAATCCGGCGCCAGTCCGGAAAATCGCGCCCGGATTGCCCGCTATGACGCTTTTTCCGAAGCCCTGGCGCCGGGAGA
>CAZUSL010000012.1:0-24053 GCA_964622925.1 uncultured Pseudohongiella sp.
TCATCAAGCACCTGGACGGGATCTGCC
Organism: uncultured Pseudohongiella sp.; assembly: GCA_964622925.1. Taxonomy (GTDB): domain Bacteria; phylum Pseudomonadota; class Gammaproteobacteria; order Pseudomonadales; family Pseudohongiellaceae; genus UBA9145. The sequence goes on from CAZUSL010000012.1 coordinate 28, forward strand.
ACGTCTTCATCGACGAGCGGGCGGATCCGGAGAAGGCGGTGCGCGTGGCCTACAACGCGAAGACCCAGCGCTACGGCACCTGCTGCACGCTCGAATCCCTGCTCGTGGCGCGTCCGGTGGCCGGGGAGTTCCTGCCCGAGGTGGCGCGGGTTCTCGGCGAGTCGGGCGTCGAGTTGCGAGGCTGCGCCGAGACCCGCGGCATCGTTCCCGAAGCCGTGCCTGCCAGCGAGGAAGACTGGCTCACCGAGTATCTCGCCCCGATCCTCTCGATCCGGGTGGTCGACGGGCTCGACGAGGCGATCGGGCATATCAATCGATACGGCTCGCAACATACCGACTCGATCATGACCGAAGACCACAATCGGGCGCAGCGCTTTCTCCGGGAAGTCGATTCGAGTTCGGTGATGGTCAACGCCTCGACCCGTTTCGCCGATGGCTTCGAATACGGGCTGGGCGCGGAAATCGGCATTTCCACCGACAAGTTGCACGCCCGCGGACCGGTCGGGCTCGAAGGACTCACTTCACAGAAATTCGTCGTACTCGGAGACGGCCATATCAGGCAATGAGCGAACGCGTCGGAGTCTTTGGCGGCATGTTCGACCCGGTGCACGACGGGCACATGGCGGTAGCCCGCCACGCGCTTGAACTGCTGCGTCTCGACCGGTTGCTGCTCGTCCCCTGCAATCTGCCCAATCATCGCGAAGCGCCGGTCTGCGGCGCCGAAAGCCGGATCGACATGTTACGGCTTGCCTGCGCGGGCGAAACGCGCATGGAAGTCGACTCCATTGAAATCGATCTGGGAGGCGTGTCCTACACCGCGCGGACGCTGGAGCGGATTCGCGAACGCCTGCCGCGGGCCGCGCTCGTGCTCGTGCTGGGGCTGGACGCTTTTCAGGGACTGCCCGGCTGGCGCGAACCGCGGCGATTGTTCGAGCTCGCCCACATACTGGTAATCGCCAGGGGAAAACTGCCGATGGATTACGATATGGCGGGCAGATTCGGCGGCGCCATGGCCGCCGGCCCGGAACAGTTGTTCGAGGGCAGCCGGGGCAACGTGCTGCTGACGGAAGAACCACGGCTCGATATATCGTCTTCCGCCGCGCGCGAATTGCTTGCCCGGGACCGGGAAGCGCCGCTGCCCGCCGCGGTGCTGGCTTACGTAAGGGAAAATGGACTCTATCGTGCGGGATTGTCATGACGGCGCATAGTCTGAGCAGCAAACAACTGGCCCGGCGCGTCGAAAACATGTTGGGAGATCTGAAAGGCCAGTCGATCAGTTGCATCAACGTGCAGAAACTGACGACGATCACCGATTACATGATCATAGCCACGGGAACTTCCCGCATTCATACCAAATCCCTCGCCGAGGAAATCGTCGAGAAAATGAAGGAACAGGGCCAGCATGTGACCGGAGTCGAAGGACTTCCTGCAGCGGAATGGGTGCTGGTAGATCTCGGAGCAGTAGTGGTCCACATAATGCTGTCCCGCATCCGCGCCCTCTACGACCTCGAAGAACTATGGAGCCTGAAACCCGCGAGCAGCACTATGTGAGCCGCCATCCGACGCCGACGGATCGAAGCCACAAACTCAACCAGATTCTGCGGCAAAGATGTACAATAAAACAGATTATTCAGCCGCGCCGGGCGACGGTGAATGACAGGCAGATGGCATTTTCGGGACCACGAGGCCGAGCGCCGGCTGTTCAACCGGCGCGTCTTGCTGGCGAGTTCCGTAATTTTCCTGCTGCTGGCCACTCTTGTCGGCAAGCTGGTGAATCTGCAAGTCGTGCAATACGAGTATTTCTCCGCGCGTTCCGACGGCAACCGGCTGCACGTGCAATACGTCCCGCCGCAACGGGGCGTGATCTACGATCGATCGGGAACCCTGCTGGCGGACAATCTGCCGGTCTACAACCTGACCATAGTTCCGGAGGAAGTGAACGATCTCGCGGGCACCCTGGATTACCTCTCGGGTCTGGTCGAACTTAGCGACAGCGACCTGGAAACCTTCGAAAACCAGTTGCGGCGAAGCCGGGTGCCGTACTCTTCGGTGCCATTGCGTTACGTGCTGACCGAAGAGGAAAAATACCGGGTCGCGGTCAACAGCCACCGCATGCCCGGCGTCAGCATGGAGCCGCAACTCATGCGGCATTACCCCTTCGATTCGCTTACCGCCCATTCCGTGGGCTATGTCTCGCATATCAATCAGCAGGAACTCGACGCCCTCGACGAAACCGAATTCGAGAATTACGGCGGCACGACACACATCGGCAAGACCGGAGTGGAGCGGACCTACGAGCATCTGCTTCACGGTCAGGTCGGCTATGAAACCGTGGAAAAGAACAATCGGGGCAGGGTAATGCAAGTACTGGAAAGCACCGAGGCGGTCGCCGGTAACGACATCGCCCTGCATCTCGATCATCGACTGCAGATGGCGGCCGAAGAAGCGCTCGGAAACTATCGCGGAGCAGTAGTCGCGATTGAACCGGAAACCGGCGGCATCCTGGCCATGGTCAGCAAGCCCGGATTCGATCCGAACCTGTTCGTTACGGGCATAAGCAGCAGGGATTACGGCGTCCTGGTCACCGATGAAGTGAATACGCCGCTCTTCGACCGCAGCGTCAGTCCCTACCCGCCGGGTTCGACCGTCAAGCCTTTCCTCGGATTGGCGGGGTTGCATCTCGGATTGGTGGATTATGAATTCACGATCGACGATCCCGGTTATTTCCAGTTGCCCGGCGTTTCCTATCGCTGGAATAACTACACGATGCGCACGGCCATCGGCGGCGGCCATGGCATCACCGATCTGCGCAGGGCAATCTACCAGTCCAGCGACACCTTCTTCTACGATCTCGGCCATCGTATGGGCATCGACGACATGCACGATTTCATGTCGCTCTTCGGCTTCGGCGGCAATCTGGCGTTCGATATCGCATACGCCCGCACAGCCGTATTGCCGTCCCGGGACTGGAAGCTGGAAACGCTGGGGGAACCCTGGTATCCCGGCGATACGGTCAATTCCTCGATCGGCCAGGGATACATGCTGGCAACCCCGCTGCAACTTGCCACCGCGGCGTCGCTGATCGCCAACGAAGGCCGCATGGTCAGGCCGCGCATGCTGAAAAGCGTCGACGGCGAACCACATCGCTTCGAGGAGGAATTCCCGGCGGACGACGTGGTGCTGGAAGACCCGGACTATTGGCGCTATATCCGCGACGCGATGACCATGGTCGTGCATCGGCCTTTTTCGAACGTCTTCAGGGACTACGGCACCGCCTATGAAGCCATCGCCAGGGCCGATCCCAACATGACTTACCGGATCGCCGGCAAGACCGGCACGGCGCAGGTGGTCGGCATCAGTCAGAACATCCGTTCGAGTGCGGAGATTCAGGTATCCGACCAGAACAAGGATCATGCGCTGTTCATAGCATTCGCTCCCGCCGGACATCCGCGGATCGAGCCCCGGATCGCGCTCGCGGTATTCGTCGAGAACGGCGAACACGGCAGCACCGTAGCCGGCCCCGTGGCAAAGCGGATCACCGATGCCTGGCTGCTCGATATCCTGCAACTCGATCTGACGGTAGAGCCCGAACCGGAACCGGCTCCGTTGAGTGATCCATTGCCCCTCACGCCGTCCGAGGTCGCCGCGGTCAATGAATAGCCGGGATTACGCCCAGGTTTCAGGTGGTCCGCAATTGCGGCCCGCCGTACGGGCCATGCGCTGGCTCGCCGCCGTCAAGATCGATTTTCTCCTCCTCGTATTGGTGTTGTCGCTTTGCTGTTTCGGTCTCGCTGCCTTGTACAGCGCTTCGGACGGCGATAGCGGGCTGATCCGGCGCCAGGCGTTTATCGTCGGATTGGGCGTAATTGCGATGCTGACCGTAGCGCAATTCGATATGCGCCTGGTTCGCCGCGTGACCATGTATGTCTATCTCGGCGGTCTGGCTCTGCTTGGGCTTGTATTGTGGATCGGGGTAGAGGCCAATGGCGCGCGCAGTTGGCTCGATCTGCCGGGCCTGCCCAGCTTTCAGCCTTCGGAGTTGATGAAAATCATCGTGCCCGCCGTGCTTGCCTGGTATCTTTCCAGCCGGCCGCTGCCTCCGCGGCTCTGGCAGATCATCGTCGCCGGCCTGCTGGTACTGGTTCCCACCGCCCTGATCGTGCTGCAGAACGATATGGGCACGGCGATGCTCGTGGCCATGGCAGGCTTCTTCGTTCTGCTGCTGGCGGGAATGAGCCTGAAACTCGTCGCCGCCGGGGGCTTGCTGGTATTGCTGGCCTCTCCGCTCTGGTACGTCTTTGTCGCGCTGGAACATCAGAAGAACCGGATTTTGAGTTTCATCAATCCCTATACCGATCCCGCGGGGGCCGGCTACAACATTATCCAGTCGCAGATCGCCATCGGTTCAGGCGGCGTCTACGGCAAGGGTTTCGGAGAAGGCGACCAGTCCAGGCTCGATTTCATACCCGAATCGAATACCGACTTCATTTTCGCCGTGATCGCCGAAGAATTCGGGCTGGTCGGCGCGCTGATGCTTATCGGCCTGTATGCGCTGCTGCTGGCGCGCGGCCTGCTGATCGCCGTCAATGCCCACAACATGTTCGCGCGACTGCTGGCCGGCGGCATCGTACTGATCGTCTTTTTCAATGTGTACGTAAACATGGCCATGGTTGTCGGACTGCTGCCGGTCATCGGACTGCCGCTGCCGCTGATCAGCCGCGGCGGCACGGCGATCATCGCCCTTTTTGTCGGATTCGGCCTGCTCGTGTCGATCGATGCCCACTCGCGCAGGTCCCAGCCGCCCCGGGACTAAAAATTCCGCGATTCCGGACGTTACCTTGAAAGCGTGTCCTGGAAATTTCCGATCATGTCCGGATTGATTGCAAGACTTGCCATTCTGGTATTGCTGGGCGCAATCGCGTCCGGTTGCGGATCGTCGTCTTCAGGTGGCGGAAGTCGCTATTCGATCTCCCAGGACCGGGCGCCTGCGCGTGGAATCGATCCGGACTCGATTCCGGAGGTCGTTCCCGGGCCGGTCATCCGCACCGGCGCCGGCAATCGCAGCCCGTATACCGTGCTGGGGCGGACCTATACCGTACTGCCTACGGAAGAAGGCTATTCGGAACGTGGGGTCGCTTCCTGGTATGGAGAGAAGTTTCACGGCCACAAGACCTCCAATGGCGAGATCTTCGACATGTACAAGGTCTCCGCGGCGCACAAGAGTCTGCCGATTCCCGGTTTTCTGCGCGTCACGAATCTCGACAACAACCGCAGCATCGTGGTCAGGGTCAACGACAGGGGGCCGTTTCACGGTGACCGAATTGTCGATCTGTCTTATGCCGCCGCGGTGAAACTGGGCTTCGCCGATCGCGGAACCGCCAGGGTGCAACTCGAGGCGATCACCGGAGAGATTTCCGGTTCGCCTTCGGATGCGAGACATGCGTCACGCGCCATTGCCGAAAATCCTTCAATTGAACGCATGGCCGCCGAACTGGCCCGGGTTGAAACAGCGCCCGTGTCCGGCGGACTCTATCTGCAAGTCGGCGCATTTTCCGTTCTGGGCTCGGCGGAAGATCTGTCTCACCGTGTGCGCGCCTTCACCTCCCGGCCGGTTTTTGTCCGCAGTGTCGAAGTCGCAGGCCGAGGCGTGTTGCACCGGGTCCGCGTCGGTCCGGTAAATGGTCCCGAAGAGGCGCGGCAATTGGCCTTGCTGCTGGTTGCCGCTGATTTGGGAAGTCCTTACACTGTATCGGAGTAACCGAACGAACACGGTCCGATTCGACTGGATGCCTTCTATGCTTTCATCAAGAGTCCCCTCAACCGGATTCCCGGCTTTCGGCAGGAGATTTTTCCTGCCCACACTGTTCCTGGCCGCGCTTGTCTTTACCGCCACGGCCGTCGCCCAGCCGATTATTCCGCGGCCGCCCGAGATCGCGGCAAGCAGTTACATCCTCATGGACGCCAGTACCGGCCATGTGATTCTGGAAAACAACGCCACCGAAGCCCTGCCCCCGGCCAGCCTGACCAAGATCATGACAGCCTATATCGCGATCGAGGAAATCATCAGCGGTAATCTGAACCTGGGAGATGAGGTGCATATCAGCGAGAAGGCCTGGCGCATGGACGGCTCCAAGATGTTCGTCGGAGTCGATACCTATGTAAGCGTCGAGGATCTGTTGCGGGGCATCATCATTCAGTCGGGTAACGACGCCAGCGTCGCCATTGCCGAACATATCGCCGGCAGCGAGGACGCCTTTGCCGACATGATGAACCAGTACGCCGAAGTGCTTGGCCTCGAACAGTCCTTTTTCATGAATTCCAGCGGCCTCGACAGCGATGAGTATTACAACCGGATGTCGGCGCGCGATCTGGCGTTGCTTTCCCGGGCCACCATCAGCAACCACCCCGAGTTCTATCCGATGTACGCCGAGCGGGAATTCACCTATAACGACATCCGCCAGCCCAACCGCAATACCTTGCTGTTCCGGGACCGCAATGTGGACGGTCTGAAAACCGGCTGGACCGACCGCGCCGGATATTGCCTGGTCACGTCGGCGGAACGCGACGGCATGCGTCTCATCGCCGTGGTCATGGGCACCGAAAGCGAAAACGCCAGGGCCGTGGAAACCCAGAAGATGCTCACCTATGGATTCCGTTATTACGAAACCTGGAAACTGAACGATTCCGGGCAGGTGCTGACCAGCGTGCCGATCTGGTCCGGCGAGCGGGATACCCTCGATCTGGGCCTGAGCGAGGAGGTGCGCGTGACGATTCAGCGCGGCCGAGGCGAGGAACTCGAAGCCGCGGTAAACGTCGACGAGATCATCTACGCCCCCGTCGAAACCGGCCAGATCATGGGTACGGTGGAAATCACCCTCGACGGCGAACCGGTTTACAGCGGCGAAGTTGCGGCCTTGCAGGGCGTTGCCCGCGGCGGTGTCATGAAGCGCATGACCGACTGGTTCAGCCTGAGATTCAGCAACCTGCTTTCCAATTGAGCATTGCCAATGAAGCGTGAGCCGATCGTGCGCGATTTCGGACTGGTCGATTATGTTCCGGTCTGGAAACGCATGGCGCGCTTTGCCGCCACCGCGGGACCGGAGACCCGGGAAGAAATCTGGCTGCTCAGTCACAAACCGGTCTTTACCCTGGGCCAGGCGGCGAAACAGGAGCATTTACTTGCCCCCGGCGCCGTCCCGGTGATCCAGACCGACCGGGGAGGGCAGGTCACCTATCACGGCCCCGGTCAACTGGTCGTCTACCCCTTGCTTGACCTGCGCCGCCGCGGCATGGGCATCAGGCAACTGGTCGACCTGATCGAGACTGCGCTGATCGAAGCGCTCGCCGAGGCTGGAATAAGCGCCGCAACCCGCTCCGGCGCGCCGGGCGTATTCGTGGGAGAGGCAAAAATCGCCGCTCTCGGCTTGCGCATCAGGAGAGGCTGGAGCTATCACGGCCTCAGTCTGAATGTCGATATGGACCTCGCTCCGTTCGGCTCGATCAATCCCTGCGGCTTTCGAGGACTCGAAGTGACCCAGGTGGCGGATCTGGTCGGCAGGGAAATCGGGTTGATGGACCGTATGAAGAGCTTGCTGACGGAGGCGAGTATGTATCAACTCAAGCGGTTTCCGCTGCGGCAGGACCGTCCGGCCAAAGGGGAGGCCGCACATGCCTGAAAGGAAGCGAAGAAACGTGCTGATAGAAGGGGAAAAGCTCCGCGGAGCCGATAAGTTACGAAGAATTCCTGTGAAAGTGGTTCCAACTTCGGAATTGCCCGAGAAGCCGCCCTGGCTGCGCGTCAGGATCCCGGTCTCGCCCCGGATTGCCGAGTTGCGCAGAAAATTGCGCAATCACAAGCTGGCCTCGGTCTGCGAAGAAGCCTCCTGCCCCAATCTGGGGGAGTGTTTCAGCAACGGTACGGCGACTTTCATGATCATGGGCGATATCTGCACGCGGCGATGCCCGTTCTGCGACGTGGCGCATGGCAAGCCCCGGCCGCTCGATCAGGACGAACCAGCCGAATTGGCCAGGGCGATCCATGACCTGGAACTGACTTACGTGGTCATCACTTCGGTCGACCGGGACGATCTGAAAGACAGCGGCGCCGGACATTTTGCCGCCTGTATCCGTGAAACCCGGCGCCTGAACCCCGACATTCAAGTGGAAATCCTCGTACCCGATTTCCGCGGCCGCATGGATATCGCACTGGAAATACTCGAGCCGGCGCCGCCGGACGTCTTCAATCACAACCTCGAATCCATACCTCGCCTCTATCGCAAGGTCAGACCCGGAGCGGATTATGCCTGGTCATTGCGATTATTGAAGGAATTCAAACGGTTACATCCTGACATACCTACCAAGTCCGGGCTGATGCTCGGTCTCGGGGAAACGCTGGAAGAAGTTCGCGAAGTGATGCGCGATCTGCGCGGGCACGATGTGGACATGCTGACGCTCGGCCAATACCTGCAACCGAGCCGCCATCACCTGCCCGTTGCGCGCTTCGTGCATCCGGCCGAGTTTGACGCCTTGCGGAAATATGGCGAGTCGCTCGGCTTCCGCCATGTCGCCAGCGGACCTCTCGTGCGCTCGTCCTATCACGCCGACCAGCAGGCCAGGCTGTTGCACAGCGCCTGAAACATGAAATCGCCGCCTCTGGTCCTTGCCGCGCTGCTGTTCGCATTGGCGGCGGTCGGAACTTACCTGCTGCTGGACAACAGTCTCTGGTTCGGACGACAGGACCTGTTCATACGCGCCGTGCTGTTCCTGCTGCCGGCGCTGACCGCGCTCACCGCCGCCCGGATTCCGCTACGAGCGCATTCGCCCCGGGCTGCGCGCCTGCTGGCCTTGTTCTATATCCCCTTGCTGTTTGGCGGTTTCGGCTATTTCCTGTTCTGGTTGCCGCGTTTCGCCGAATCCGTGCTCAGCATCGAGATGATCGAACAGCGCCTGATAACCGACAGTTCTTCCAACGCCCTGGTGGAAATCGGTTTCGCCTTTCCGATTTTCACGCCCACCGTGGAATTGCGCAATGGCGAGTTGTTCAGCCGGGAAGTCGACATCTATCTGCGCATGATCGACAGCGACGGGCAGCCCATGTTGTACCGGGCGGTGCGTAAAGATGTGCCTGCCGGAACATTGAGCGTCGAAGCGACGGTGCGAGGCATGCTCAGCGCCAATGAACGCTACCTGTTTCTGCCCGTGCGGCTGGCGCCGGGAGAGGAGGTGACGGGCAGGCTGGTCTTCGTCATCACCGCGCTTGACGAGAACGCTTCGTTCATGGGCGAAATGCGCCGGGCGAATCTCGCGCAATTCGAATTGCGCGACGCCATCGGCGGAGAACTGCTGCTCGAAGTGCCCGTGGAACGCTGAAGCTTGGTGGTGGCATGGATGCTATGTAAGAATGCCGCAATACGGGAGAAGAATATGCCAATCAAAACGCTTGCTGTCGCGATGTTTTGCCTGATTTTCGCGGGGCAGGCCGCAGCCCAGGGGCAGTGGGAGGCGCCGCGCACCGAACACGGCGTGCCCGACCTGCAGGGATTCTGGACTTCGGCGAGCATCACGACCCTGGAGCGGGATCCGGCGCTGGGCGAGAAACTCGTGGTTTCCGAGGAAGAGGCCAGGCAACTGGAAAGCGCCAACCTGCTTAATCAGGTGACCGAACTCGACAGCGCTCCGAGCGACCCGGATCGCCCGCCGCCGACGGACGGCGATACCGATGCGGGGTACAACGCGTTCTGGATCGATCCCGGCACCCGGCTCGCCCGGGTAATGGGCGAATATCGCACTTCGTTCATCGTCGATCCCGCCGACGGCAGGATTCCCTACACCGAAGCGGCCGGAATCGCATTCATGGGTTACCGGCAGCAGTCGGGATACGACGGACCGGAACAGCGCCCGTTGGGCGAGCGATGCATGGTCGGCTTCGGTTCCACCGGCGGCCCGCCGATGCTGCCGGTGCTATATAACAATTCCTACCAGATCGTGCAGAACGAGGACTATGTCATGATCCTGGTGGAAATGAATCACGACGCCCGTATCGTCCGGCTTGACGGCGAACCGCTCGACGACAGTTTCAATCCCTGGCTGGGCGATTCCGTCGGCCGCTGGGAAGGGGACACGCTGGTGGTGGAGACCACCAGTTTCCACCCGCAGCAAAGCTTTCGTTTCGCGATCAAGCATTCGCTCTATCTGCCGCCGACGGCCAGCGTAATCGAACGTTTTACCCGCGTCGGCGAAGACGAGTTGCTCTACGAATTCACGGTGGAGGACGATGTCGCGTACAGCCGCCCATGGAGCGCTCAGATTCCGTTCCGTGCCGGCGATCGGATATTCGAATATGCCTGCCATGAAGGCAATTACGCCTTGCCCGGCATTCTCGCCGGAGCCAGGCAACAGGAAGTGGACGGGAATTGAGCCCTCAAGACACGCCGGGCCTGACGGCCGGCGATAGCAGTTCGGCAACGGGCCGCGGCGAATTCAGTTCGCGGTTCGGTTTCCTGATGGCGGCCTCCGGTTCCGCCGTCGGTCTCGGCAATATCTGGGGCTTTCCGACGAATGCCGCATCCAACGGTGGCGCGGCCTTTCTCTTTGCCTATCTCGTCATGGCTTTCGCCCTGGCCTATCCGGCACTGATGGCGGAACTCATCATCGGCCGCCACGCCAAGGCCAACTCGATCAAGGCCTTGCAAAGCATTTCGCGAGGGCCGAGAACACGCGTACTTGCCGTATTCGTCGGCGCGCTCGGTATCCTGACCGTAAGTTTCATATTGAGTTTCTACGCCATCGTCAGCGGCTGGATGATGGCCTTTTTTCTCGATCCGCTCGCGCGGCTGGCGGGAATGACGGGAGCGGCAAGCTGGCTCGTCACGGACAGCGAATGGCGCAACGGCATTTTCGTCGTACTGTTCATGGCGCTGACGATTCATATCATCCGCGCGGGAGTAAAGGACGGCATCGAGCGCTGGGCTTCGCGGCTGATGCCGATGCTGATCCTCATTCTGCTGTTGTTGATCGTCTACGTGTTGACGCTGCCGGGAGCGGCCGACGGATTGCGCGCCTACCTGGTGCCGGATTTCTCCCAGGTCGCGAATCCGAGATTGCTCGTCGACGCCATGGGGCAGGCCTTCTTCTCGCTCTCGCTCGGCGTCGGCACGATGCTGATCTACGGTTCCTATATCAGCAAGCGGGAAAACCTGCCGGTGACGGGCAGCCTCGTAGCCTTGCTCGATATCGGTATCGCGGTGATCGCGGGCATGCTCATCCTGCCGGCGATGTACGTGGCGCTAGCGAGCGGCGTTGAGATCTTCAATCCCGACGGCAGCCTCGTGGCGGGACCTGCCCTGATCGTATCGGTGCTGCCGGAATTGTTCGGCGACATGGGAGCCATGGGCATATTCGTCTCGCTGGCGTTTTTCCTGTTGATGACGATCGCGTCGCTGACATCCTCGATTTCAATGCTCGAGGTGCCCGTGGCGTTCGCGGTTGAGTATCGGAACATGAAGCGGGGCGGGGCGGCGCTGCTGATCGGCGCAATCGTTACTTGTTTTGCCCTGGTTATCGTCCTCAATTTCGATCTGCTTTTCGATCTCGTGGTGAATTACGCCACCGAAGTGAGTCAGCCGCTGCTCGGATTCTTCTTCTGTATTTTCGTCGCCTGGATCTGGCGGCGCGATGCGGTGCTCAAGGAGATTGTGCAGGGGGCTCCTGATGCGGAATCGGGGGTGTTCTGGAAAATCTGGCCGGTATATGTGAAGTTTGTTTGTCCGGCGGCTATTCTTCTGGTTTATCTGGGATAGTGCGCCAGCGGACAGGAGATTTGCAATCATGAGAAATATCGGTAGCGATGGTTTTTCGCGGCGTCGGTTTCTGGGTGGTTCGCTGGCGGTTGCGGCGGCTGCCGGGGTATCGGGCAGGTTGGGATTTGCGCAGGTTGACGGGCCCGTGGGGGAGGTTCGGGCGCTGACGTTCGATGTGTTCGGGACGGTGGTGGATTGGCGGTCGTCGATTGCGAGGGAAGGACAGTTGCTGGCGGCGGGCAGGGATTTCGACGTGGACTGGTTCGAGTTCGCCGACCGCTGGCGCGGAGGTTATGGACCTTCGATGAACCGGGTGCGCAGCGGTGAGTTGCCCTGGACGAAGATCGATGTTTTGCATCGAATGATTCTCGACGAACTGATCGAAGAATACGGACTGCAGGAACTTACGGAGGAGGAGAGGGTCGAATTCAACTATGCCTGGCACAGGCTTTCGCCCTGGCCGGACGCAGTGGCGGGATTGAACCGGTTGAAGACGCGTTACGTGATTGCGACCCTGTCCAACGGTAATGTCGCGCTGCTGACCAATATGGCGAAGAACGCCGGCCTGCCCTGGGATGCGATCCTTTCGGCCGAACTCGCGGAACAATACAAGCCGAATCCGGCGGTCTACCTGAAAGCGGCGGATCTGCTCGGGCTCGCTCCGGAGCAGGTGATGATGGTCGCGGCCCATCCGGGCGATCTGCGCGCTTCCGCGGCCCTGGGAATGCGCACGGGATACGTGCCGCGGCCGCTGGAACGAGGTCCGGATCGGCCCTTTACACCGGACACGAGCGGCGATTTCGATGTGACGGCCACCGATTTTCTCGATCTGGCGCAGCAGTTGGGCGCCTGAATGACAGTCATGAGGCATCAAGACATGAACAGATATATAAAATTTCCGGGGGCGGCATTGATTCTTGCCGCGCTCGCGGCCTGTTCCGGCGAGGATCAGGCGCCGGCGCAAGATTCCGCCGCCGAGTCTGAAGCGGCGGCGGAGGTCCAGGTGGCCGGCAACCCCTTTTTCGCGGAGAGTCCGCATTATTTCAACTTTCCACCTTTCGATCTGATTGCGAACGAGCACTACCAGCCTGCTTTCGAAGTCGGCATGGCCGAACAGATCGCCGAAGTGGAAGCGATAGCCGGGCAGGAAGCCGCGCCGGATTTCGAGAATACGATCGTCGCGCTCGAATTGAGCGGACAATTGCTCAACCGTGTGGCCTCGGTTTTCTTCGCCTTGTCCAGCGCCCATACCAATGACGGCATCCAGGCGCTGGAGCAGCAACTGGCGCCGGAACTTGCAGCCCACAGTGATGCGATCCTGTTGAATCGGGACCTGTTCGCGCGCATTTCGGCCCTGTACGAGAACCGGGACGATCTGGGCCTGGACCCCGAGTCCCATCGCCTGCTCGAGCGAACCCATATCGACTTCATCAGGGCGGGAGCGGGACTGAGCGAGGAGCAGCAGGAGCAACTCAGGGACATAAATGCCCGGGTCGCCGTGCTGGAAACGCGGTTCAGCCAGAATGTCCTGAGCGAGGTCAACGATCTGGCGATCATCGTGGACAGCCGGGAGGAATTGACCGGACTTGACGAAGCGCTCGTTACCGCGGCTGAAAACGAAGCCGAGTCGCGCGATTTGCCGGGCCGGTTCGTCTTGCCCTTGCTCAATACGAGCGGCCAGCCCGCGCTGGCAAGCTTGCAGAATCGGGATCTGCGCCGGCGTATTCTGGAAACCTCGTTGTCGCGCGGCTCACGCGGCGGAGAATACGACAATCGCGAAACCTTGACCGAGGTGCTGCGGTTGCGCGCCGAAAGGGCGAGACTGCTCGGTTACGATAATCACGCCGCGTATATCCTGGAAGACGAAACCGCGGGTTCGGTGGAGGCGGTCAATCGGCGCCTCGCTGAACTTGCGCCGCCGACCGTCGCCAACGCCCGGCGCGAAGCGGCTGACTTGCAGCAGATGATCGACGATTCCGGAGAGGACTTTACCCTGGCTGCCTGGGACTGGGCCTATTACACCGAGATTCTGCGCGCCGAACGCTTCGATTTCGACGAAAGCCAGTTGCGGCCCTATTTCGAACTCGACAATGTACTGCTGCGAGGCGTCTTCTTTGCAGCCGAACAACTGTACGGCATCACTTTCGAAGAACGTCTCGACCTGCCGGTATATCAGGAGGACGTACGCGTATTCGAGGTATTCGACGTCACCGGCGAAACGCTGGCGCTGTTTATCGCCGACTTCTACGCCCGTCCGAACAAGCGCGGCGGCGCCTGGATGAACGCTTATATCGCCCAGTCTCATTTGCTCGGCAGCCGGCCGATAGTGGGCAATCATCTCAATATCACCAGGCCGCCGGAAGGCGAGCCGACCTTGCTGACATTCGACGAGGTGATCACGGCGTTCCACGAGTTCGGTCACGCCCTGCACGGCATGTTTTCCGACGTGCGTTATCCGAGTTTCGCCGGCACCAGCGTGCCGCGCGACTTCGTCGAGTATCCGTCCCAGGTCAACGAGATGTGGGCGGTCTGGCCGGAAGTGCTTGAGAACTATGCGGTGCATTTCGAGACCGGCGAAGCCATGCCGCAGGAATTGCTCGACAAGGTGCTTTCCACCCAGCAGTTCAACCAGGGTTTCGCTACGGCGGAATATCTGGCCGCATCGATCGTCGACCAGGCGCTGCATCAACTCGCGCCGGAAGAGGTGCCGGGCGCCGACGAGGTAATGGATTTCGAGGCGCAAGCGCTTGAACAGGCGGGCATGGCAATGGATGAAATTCCGCCGCGTTATCGCGTGCCGTATTTTTCCCACATCATGGGAGGTTATTCAGCCGGCTACTACTCTTACATCTGGAGTGAAGTGCTCGATGCCGACTCGGTGGAGTGGTTTCTCGAAAACGACGGCCTGCTGCGTGAGAACGGAGTGCATTTTCGCCGCACCTTGCTTTCTCGGGGCGGTGCTGAAGATGCCATGACGCTGTTCCGCAATTTCCGCGGCAGGGATGCGGATATCAATGCCCTGCTGGAGCGGCGCGGATTGAACTGATCACGGCTGACGTTGTGCGAACTGCAGGACTAGCAGGCTCAGTTCGTCCCAGGGGTTGGCGCGGTGCAGGCCCTTTATTGCATGGTCGATTAGTTTGCAGTGTTCCAGCATTTGCTGTGTGTTTTCTGCGGTCAGGCGCTTGAGGGCTTGGGAGACGATGGGTTTTCGGCTTTGCCAGATGCGGGCGGCGGACATTGCCTGGCCGATTTCGCTTCCCTGGTCGATCTGGTTGTGGATTGTCAGTAGTTGTCGGAGTTCCCGGGCGAGAACGGCCAGGATCAGTAGCGGGAATACGCCTTCGGCACGGAGGCCGCCGAGGACGCGCTGGGCGCGTTCTGCGTCGCCCCGCAGAGCGGCATCGGCCAGTTTGCCCAGGTCGTAGCGGGAGCTGTCGGAAACGAGGCGCAGGACGTCGTTGCCGGTCAACCTTTTGTTGGCGCCGGGTTCGGCGCCTGCCAGCAGGGCCAGTTTTTCGATTTCCTGTTCGGCCGCGAGCAGGTTGCCTTCGACGCGGTCGGTCAGAATTTGCAATGCGTCATCGTCGGCGTGGATACCGGCGGCCTCCAGCCGCTTCCGGAGCCAGGCGGGCAGCCTGGACCGGTCTATGGGCCAGATCTGGACCAGGACGAGTTTGTCGTCCAGATTTTTGAACCATTTGGCGGACAGGACCGATGAATCGATTCTGGGGCCGGTGATCAGTACGCGATAGTCGTCGGGGGCCTTGTCCAGCCAGGTGGTGATCGCTTCCCGGCCTTTGGTGTCCAGTTTGGCGGCGTAAAGGCGCAATTCGAGCAGTTTGCGTTCGGCGAACAGCGAGGTGGCGTCGAGCTGATAGAGAAAATCGCTCCAGTCGAAGCCTGGCTCCACGTGAAATACTTCGCGTTCGGTAAAACCGGCTTCGCGCCAATGCCTGCGCACCTCGTCGGCTGCCTCCCGCAACAACAGGACTTCGTCTCCGGCCAGCCAGTAAAGAGGCGCGGATTGCCTTGCCAGGGTCGAGGAAAGTTGGTCGCCGCGGATTTTCAACGTCCGGCGGCCTCCAGCCGCCGCATGAGCTGGGCTACGAGATCCCGCCGCATCTCTTCGCGCAACAGTTTGGCTTCCTCGCGATTGCCGGCGATATTGCGCAGATCCTGGTAATAGGTTCTTTCGACGTTCAGGGTTTCCATATCGATCAATGCGGTTTCGCCGTCCGTCAGGTTGACGCGGACCGCGAGTTGCAAGGTGATCTGGGCGGCGCGCGCCTGCACCGTCGTACTCGCCGGGCGGCCCGAAAACAGTTCGGGCCCAATTGCCAGCAGGGGAAAATTTCGGGCGTTGGCGTCGCCGGCTTCGTGTACGCCGATGCCGGCGGTTTGCAGGCTGCGTAGCAGGACTCTTTCGAATTCGGGCTCGGATTCCGGCAATTGCAGGCGCAGATCGGTGAATTCCGGCGCTCCGGTCCCGGTTCCCCGCAAGTTGTAGCCGCAGCCGGCAATAGCGATCAGCAATAATGCGAGCGGCAGGCTGAACGGGAATCGCCGGGTCATGAGAGTTCAGGCGGTTACGACATTCACCAGCCTTCCGGGAACCACGATCACCCGTCTGACGCCGGCGTTGGCGGTGAATTTGCGCACCGAGTCGTTTTCCAGCACGATTTCGCGCAAGCGTTCGTCCGGCAGGTCCACGGGCACTTCCATCCGCCCCCGCAACTTGCCGTTTACCTGCAACACGATCAGCGTCTGATCCTTCTCCAGCGCCTGCGCGTCGACATCCGGCCAGGCCGCGTCCATGATCGCCCCGGCATGGCCGAGATATTGCCAGACCACGTGACAGAAGTGGGGAACTATCGGGGCCAGCATGAGAATCGACATTTCCAGCGCTTCCTGAACGATCCAGCCATCGCTCCGGTCCGGTTCGGCGCCTTGCTGAACGAAGCGCGTCAGGGCGTTGAGCAATTCCATTACCGCCGCGATCGCCGTGTTGAAGGCATACCGGTCTTCGTAATCCCGGCTCACCTTGGCCAGGGTTTCATGGGTTTTTCTGCGCAGATCCCCTTGCTCGGGAGTCAGGGTCAAACCTGAAAAATCAGGCAGTTCGCAAGGCGTATGGCCATGGACGATTTTCCAGAGCCGCCTGAGGAAGCGGAAACTGCCTTCGATTCCCGCATCCGACCATTCCAGCGATTGGTCCGGTGGCGAAGCGAACAAGGTGAACATCCGCACGGTATCGGCGCCGTATTTGTCGATCAGCGGCATCGGGTCGACGGTATTGCCTTTCGATTTCGACATCGTAGTGCCGTCTTTCAGCACCATGCCCTGGGTCAGCAGCCGGGTGAAAGGTTCACCGGAATCGACCAGACCCTCGTTGCGCATCAACTTGTAATAGAAGCGCGCGTAGAGCAGATGCAGGATCGCGTGTTCGATGCCGCCGATGTACTGATCCACCGGCAGCCAGTAACGGGCGCGTTCGTCGAGCATGGCGCCGCCCTGGTCGGCGCAGGTATAACGCGCGTAATACCAGGAAGACTCCATGAAGGTATCGAAGGTATCGGTTTCCCGTTTGGCCGCCCCTCCGCATTCGGGACATTCGGCATCGACGAATTCCGGCAGACCGGGCAGGGGAGAACCGTGACCGGTGAAATCCGCTTCTTCCGGCAGGCGCACGGGCAGATCCTCGTCGGGCACCGGAACCGGCCCGCAATCCGGGCAATCGATCATCGGAATCGGCGCTCCCCAATAGCGCTGCCGGGACACGAGCCAGTCGCGCAAGCGGAAATTGACCGTACGCCGGCCTTTGCCGGCGGATTCGAGATGTTCGGCTATCGCCTTGAACGAGGCGGCAAAATCCAATCCGTCGAATTGCCCGGAATTGATCAACTCGCCATATTCGACGAAGGCTTCCCGGCTCAGGTCGCATTCCTGCTCCGAATCCGCCGGACGAATGACCTGGCGGATTTCGAGCCCGTACCTGGTGGCGAATTCCCAGTCGCGCTGATCGTGGGCCGGCACCGACATGACCGCCCCCGAGCCGTAACTCATCAGCACGAAATTGGCCACGTAGATCGGCATGGGCTCGCCGGTCAGCGGGTGCAGGGCGACCAGCCCGGTATCCATGCCGCGCTTTTCCATCGTCATCAGTTCCGCTTCGACAATGCCGTCGGAGGCCAGTTCCGCCAGAAAGACCCCTAATTCGGGATTCCCGGCCGCGGCGGCCTCCGCCAGCGGATGCTGCGGCGCCAGCGACAGGCTGGTCACGCCGAACAGCGTGTCCGGGCGGGTGGTGAATACCCTGATCGTGCGCAGTTCGGGATCGGCTTCGCCCTCGACCTCGAATTCCACTTCGACGCCTTCGGAGCGGCCGATCCAGTTGCGTTGCATGGTGCGCACGGCATCGGGCCAGCCGTCGAGCGTTTCAAGATCGTCGAGCAACTCCTGGGCAAAGTCGGAAATACGGAAAAACCATTGCGGAATCCGCCGCCGTTCGACCGGCGCTCCCGAGCGCCAGCCCTTGCCGTCCACGACCTGCTCGTTGGCGAGCACGGTCTGGTCGACCGGGTCCCAGTTGACCTCGGCTTCCGCCTTGTATACCAGGCCCTGGCGGAACAGCCGGGTGAAAAACCATTGTTCCCAGCGATAGTACTCCGGATGACAGGTGGCCACTTCGCGCTGCCAGTCGTAGGCATAGCCGAGCCGCTTCAATTGCGCGCGCATGTAGTCGATATTGGCGTAGGTCCACTCGGCGGGATTCACGTTGTTCCGGATCGCGGCATTCTCGGCCGGCAGGCCGAAGGCGTCCCAGCCCATGGGCTGCAGTACGTTTTTGCCTTTCATGCGATGAAAGCGGGAGATGGCGTCGCCGATGGAATAATTGCGCACATGCCCCATGTGCAGGTGGCCGCTGGGGTAGGGCAGCATCGAAAGGCAATAGAACTTTTCCCGGTCCGGGTCTTCGCTTACGCGGAAACTCCCGTGTTCCCGCCAATACCCTTGCGCCTCTTCCTCGACCTGTTCGGGTTTGTACTGGATCTCGGCCTTGTCCATGTTACGAACCGTCCTCCTTGCGCATGCCATTGCCGGTCAAGGTGACTTTGAGCAATTTGATATGTCTGTTATCGGCATTCAGCACGGTAACCAGATAGGGACCGATCCGGGTGCTTTCGCCGCGTTCCGGGATGTGTCCGAACTCCTGCAGCAGGATGCCTCCGATCGTGTTGAATTCCCGATCGTCGAGTTCGGTGGCGAAATGTTCATTGAAATCGTCGATCGGAGTCAAGGCCTTCACGATGTGATTGCGCTCGTCGAACTTCTTGATGTAACTGTCGTCCTCGATATCGGTTTCGTCCTGTATTTCGCCGACGATCTGTTCGAGTACGTCCTCGATCGTGACGATGCCGCTGACGCTGCCATAGTCGTCGACGACGATCGCCATATGATTGCGCCGCTCGCGGAATTCCTTCAGCAATACGTTGACCAGACGCGATTCGGGCACGAAGGTTGCCGGCCGTACGATCTTCTTGAGATTGAAATTCTCCGGGATTCCTTTCAGGCACAGGGGCAGCAGATCCTTGGCGAGCAGGATGCCGATGATGTTGTCGACGTTTTCCTCGATCACCGGAAAGCGCGAATGGGAGGCGCCGGCCACCATTTCCACCGTTTCCCGCACCGGCATGCTGGTGGAAACGATCACCGCCTGGGAGCGGGGAATCATGATGTCCCGCACTTGCATGCTGGAGACCTGCAAGGCGCCTTCGATGATGCCGAGCGCGTCCGCGTCGAGCAGGTCGTCCTGTTCGGCGTTGCGCAGCAGGTCCAGCAAACTTCGGGTGTCGGTGGGTTCGTCGGAAAAGACTTGTGCGATTTTATCGATCCAAGAACGGCGTCTCAGATCGATGCTAGTCTGGTCGTCAGACATGCGCTGATATGGCTCCTCTGTAAAGGCTTCGTATTACGATACTAGATAGGGATCGGGGATTCCAAGATTCCGCAATGTTTCGATTTCGATTTTTTCCATATCCGCGGCGTCTTCATGGGCGGCATGATCGTACCCCAGCAGGTGCAGACAGCCGTGAATCACCAGATGCGCCCAATGATGGTCGACGGGCTTGTCCCTGGACAAGGCTTCCCGCTGGGCAAGTTCGGCGCAGACGACGATATCGCCAAGCGGTTCGCTGTCGAGCTGTTCCCGCAGGGCAGCCGGCATGGCGCTGGGAAACGAAAGCACATCGGCGGGATATCGCCGGTTGCGATAGCGGCGATTGAGTCGTTCGGATTCGCCCGCATCGACGAAACACAGGCTCACCGTCACCGGATTTTCGCGGTTCGCCCCACGCATGGCGTGTTCTATCCAGTTCCGGCATTGCTTGTCGTTCGGAACCCAGTAACCCGTCGAATGATCGGAAATCTCAACTTTCACTTTCATTGCGCGCGCCTGCGTCCTGTTCGCGAATTCCGGTCACCTGGGATTGGTCGAAACCTTCATAGGCCTCGACGATGCTTTGTACGAGCCGGTGGCGCACCACATCGCGCGAGGTGAACCAGGTAAAGCCGATGCCGTCCACGTCACGCAACACCTGGGTAGCCTGCACGAGGCCCGAGCGCGTGCCCGCCGGCAGATCGATCTGGGTGATGTCGCCCGTAACCACGACTCTCGAACTGACGCCGATACGGGTCAGGAACATCTTCATCTGGGCCGTCGTGGCATTCTGGCTTTCGTCGAGGATGATGAACGATTCGTTCAGGGTGCGGCCGCGCATATAGGCAAGCGGAGCCACTTCGATCACGTTCTTCTCGACCAGGCGATTGACCTTCTCGAACCCCAGCATTTCGTACAAGGCGTCGTAAAGCGGCCGCAGGTACGGGTCGATCTTCTGTATCAGGTCGCCGGGCAGAAAGCCCAGTTTTTCCCCGGCCTCCACTGCCGGGCGCACGAGCACGATCCGGTTGACCCGCTCGCTCACCAGGGCCTGAACCGCGCATGCCACCGCAAGATACGTCTTGCCGGTGCCCGCGGGACCGATGGAGAAATTCAGATCCTGCCGTTCTATGCCATTGACGTAGGCGGCCTGCTGTTTGCTGCGCGGCTTGATCGAAAGCCGCGGCGTACGGATGATTCCGGTCACGCCGATATCTCCTGCTTCGCCGGCTGGCGGGTTGACGATTTCCTGTAACGCGAGGTGAATGACGTTCGACGATAGCAATTCGCCTTGTTCGGTCGCCAGATACAGCGATTCCAGCAAGCGGCGGCCATCCTTCACCGCGGATTTGCTGCCGGAAAGCTGAAACCAGTTGCCGCGCTGGCGGATCGTCAGCGACAGCATCTTTTCGATCTGGCGGATGTGTTCGTTGAATTGCCCGCAAAGATTGGACAGGCGCCGGCTGTCATCGGGGTCGAGTGTCAGATCGAGCGTATGTGTACTCATTTATTGTCCGGCCTCAGCACAATTCGCCGAGAAGTGAATTGGGCAAGGCATCCGTTATTCTGACATCAACGAAATGGCCTGCCAACGAACCGTTTTCACAGGGGAAGTTGACGACCCGGTTGTTTTCGGTGCGCCCCTGCAGATCCGTCGCGCGCTTTTTCGACACGCCGGTAACCAGGATCCGGCAACTTGAGCCGACCATCGACTCGCTGATCGCCCGGGCCTGCCGGGTCAGTTGCGCCTGGAGTACGGTCAGCCGATGTTTCTTCTCGTGCTGGGAAGTGCGATCCTGCAATTGCGCCGCCGGCGTTCCGGGGCGGGCGCTGTAGATAAAGCTGAACGAGGTGTCGAAACCGACTTCGATAACGAGGTTCATCGTGTCCTCGAAATCACGCTGGGTTTCCCCTGGATAGCCGACGATGAAATCCGAGGACAGGCTGATTCCCGGCCGCGCCGCGCAGATTCGGCGTACGAGCGACTTGTATTCAAGTACGGTATAGCCGCGCTTCATCGCCGCGAGTACGCGGTCGGAGCCGCTTTGCACGGGCAGATGCAGATGGCCGGCCAATTCGGGCGTCTCGCGGTACACGGACACGAGCGAATCCCTGAATTCGGCGGGATGCGAAGTCGTGAAGCGGACGCGGTCGATACCGTCAATGCTGGCGACGTACTGGATCAGCAAGGCCAGATCAACGGTCTTTCCGTCGTAGGTGAGGCCGCGATACGCGTTGACGTTTTGTCCCAGCAGGTTGATTTCGCGGACGCCTTGTCCGGCCAGGTGGACCGCCTCGGCGACAACATCGTCGAAGGGCCGGCTGACTTCCTCGCCGCGGGTATAAGGCACGACGCAGAAACTGCAATACTTGCTGCAGCCTTCCATGATCGTGAGCCAGGCCTGGCAGGAGGCGGCGCTCGGCTGGGGCAGGCGGTCAAACTTCTCGATTTCCGGAAAACTGACGTCGACCACGGCCGGACCCCGGCCCGATGCGTCAAGCAATTCCGGCAACTTGTGCAAGGTCTGGGGGCCGAAAACCACGTCGACGTATGGCGCGCGGGCGCTGATGGCTTCGCCTTCCTGGCTCGCGACGCAACCGCCCACGGCGATCTTCAGGCCAGGATTGGCGGTTTTCAGGCTGCGCCAGCGGCCCAGTTGGTGAAATACCTTTTCCTGGGCCTTTTCGCGAATCGAACAGGTGTTGAGCACCAGGATGTCGGCCGCCTCCGGCGAATCCACGAGTACGGCATTGCGCGACTCGCGCAGCAGATCGAGCATGCGCGAGGAGTCATACTCGTTCATCTGGCAGCCGTGAGTCTTGATATGCACCCGGGTGGGGGCGGGAGAATCCGCCGGACTCTCTACGGAACCGGTGCCGGCATCGGCGCCCGGCGCGTTCAAGCTTTGCATCTGGTGGCAGAGAAAATGGATATGGGCGCAATTATAGCGTAATCGGCGATTTCGCCACACTTTCAATTACTTGAAAAATCTCGAATCGGCCGGATATTCGCGGTACTCTTGAAACATTCCCCCGGATTTGACCCCCATGGCAACCTCCTCCGAAATCTACAAGGTGACCTTTCTGAACAAGGGCAAGGTCTATGAACTTTTCGTTCGCCAGGTCTTCCAGAGCGACCTGTACGGATTCATCGAGGTCGAGGATTATGTCTTCGACGAGGTTACCCAGGTCGTTGTCGATCCCAGCGAAGAGAAACTGAAAAACGAATTTGCCGGCGTGCGCCGCAGCTTCATTCCGATTCAATCGGTGATTCGCATAGACGAAGTTGAGAAAGGCGGAGTCAGCAAGATTTCAAGCGGCGACAACATCACGCCGCTTCCCGTGAGTTACATCGGGGGCAAGACCGATCACGTCAAGAGCGATTAGGGCGGGGCGCCTCAGTCGCTCACCAGCGCTTCCCGGATAGCGTTCTCGATCTCCTCGATATCGCCGTCGCGAAAGCCCATGTGCACCAGCTTGACCTCGCCGTCGCGGCCGATCAGATACGACGTGGGCATCCCGTAAACGGAATAGAGATCCATCATTTCGCCTTCAGGGTCGGCGGGAATCGGGAAGTCCAGCGGGGTATCGGCAAGAAATTCCAGCCCATCCTCGATCGGATCGTCCACGGTGATGCCGATTACTTCGAGGCCCTGGTCCCGATAACGATGATACAGGTCGTTGTACAACGGCAATGAGGTAAGACAGGGAGCGCACCAGGAAGCCCAGAAATCGATATAGACCACCTTGCCCGCCAGATCGGAAAGACTGATGTCCGGCTGGCCCTGGTAGATGGAAGGCAAGGTGAAATCCGGCGCCTGATCGCCTTCCTCGACCGCCAGCACGGGAATGCTTGCCAGCAGAAGAATAATCGTAGCGAGCAATAGCCTGCGAATTGCTGAAGTCATGTTTTTGTTCCTGTTCGCCGAAGCACCGGGCATCGCCGCGATTATAGCGCCGCTTAGCGCAGAATCTCCACATCGTGGGCCTGTTCTCCCTTCTCTCCCATGATGATGCCGAATTCGACTTTCTGTCCTTCCATCAACACGCGATGTCCTTGTCCGCGGATCGAACGGAAGTGTACGAAGATATCGCCGCCGGTTTCACGGCTGATAAAACCGAATCCCTTGTTGGCGTTGAACCATTTGACGACTCCGGTCTCACGGTCGGCGCGCCTGGCGGTTTTCGCTGCCGGCCGTGCGGCCGTGGCGCTCCAAAGGGCAGTGACAAGAAAAAATACCAGCAGGGACCCGGCGATGATCGGAAAGTTGCGCAAATTCAGTTGAAAA
>CAZUSL010000013.1:0-3789 GCA_964622925.1 uncultured Pseudohongiella sp.
CTTTACGATACCGCGCGAGTCATCAGCGGCTATAGCGACGTCATCGTCATGCGCCATCCGCGGGCCGGTTCGGTGGCCGAGTTCGCGGAGGCGAGCCGCGTGCCGGTGATCAACGGCGGCGACGGCGTCAACGAACATCCATCCCAGGCCCTGCTCGACCTTTACACGATACGCAAGGAACTCGAATCCAGGCAGCGCAGCATAGACGGCATGCATATCGGCATGGTCGGCGATCTGAAACACGGCCGCACGGTGCATTCGCTCTCCAGGCTGCTCAAGTTGTACCGGGACATCAACTTCAACCTGATCTCGCCGAAGCAATTGCGCATGCCCCCCGGGATCGTCGCCGATTTGCGCGCCGCCGGCCACAAGGTGAGCCAGACCGAGGACATGGCGAAGGGACTGCACGACAACGACACGGTCTATCTCACACGCATCCAGGAAGAACGCTTCGCCAGCAGGCTCGAAGCCGACGTCTACCGGGGCCGCTTTCGGCTCAACCAGGCGATCTACACGCGGCATTGCCAGCCGAATACGGTGATCATGCACCCGCTGCCCCGGGACACCCGCGCCGAAGCCAACGAACTCGACGAAGATCTGAACCAGCATCCCAACCTCGCCATCTTCAGGCAGACCGACAACGGCGTGCTCGTGCGCATGGCCTTGTTCGCCCTCGTGCTCGACGTAGTGGAAAAAGTGCCGCAACACGTCCGGCAGGCCGGCTGGTATACCGGCCGCCGATTCGAATAACAGAAGGAGAACCGCCTTGTTAAGCGAAAACGATTATCTCGCCATGGATGCGCTTGCCATGGCGCAAGGACTGGAACGCGGCGATTTCAGCCGGGTCGAATTGAACGAACGCGCCATCGCGCGGGCGGAGCAATGCAATCCCGCCCTCAATGCGATCAATCTGCCGTTGTACGAGCAGGGGCTCGAACATGCCGGGACGCTGGACGAGGCGCCCGGGCCATCGGGGCCCCTGGCCGGCATACCCTTCCTGCTCAAGGATCTCAGCGATCTGAAAGGAACCCATACCAGTTACGGCAGCGAACTTTTCAGGAACTACGTGGCGAGATCCTCATCGCCCGGCGTGCAATTGTACGAAGCCGCCGGCCTGACGATTCTCGGCAAGACCAATACGCCGGAGTTCGGCCTGACCCTGACTACCGAGCCCGTCGCCACCGGGCCGACCCGCAATCCCTGGCACACCGACTATTCCACCGGCGGCTCGAGCGGCGGCGCCGCGGCAGCAGTGGCGGCCGGCATCGTGCCGGTAGCCCAGGCTTCCGATGGCGGCGGCTCGATCCGGATTCCGGCCAGTTGCTGCGGGCTGTTCGGCCTCAAGCCGAGCCGCGGGCTGACCCAGGCGGGCACGGTGCTGTCGGAGAACTGGAGCGGCATGGCGGTGGAACACGTGGTTTCGAGAACAGTGCGCGACAGTGCCGCGTTTCTCGATCTGATCACGCTGCCCGTGGACCAGAACCTGTTCGCCCGGCCCGAATCTCCCGCATCCTTCCTCGCGGCGCTCGATACGCCCTGCCCGCGCCTGCGAATCGGCATACAGGACACCCATCCCACGGGCGAGGCGCTCGACGGCGAATGCGTCGAAGCGGTGCAAGCGACCGCGGCGCATTGCGAGTCGCTCGGCCACGTCGTGGAGCCCTTCGACCACCCGCTCGACTACGAGGCGCTGAATGCGGTCATGGGACAACTCGTCTGCGTGCACACCTGGCGTTCGATCGTCCGCGGCCTGCGCTATTACAAGATTGAACTCATTGAGGCGCCGCTTGAGCGTTCGACCCGCTTCATGGCGGGACGCGGCGCCGAAATTCCGGCCGTGGACTACCTCGCCGCGCGGGACCTGCTGCGCATCGCCGAAAAACAGATGGCCGCGACGCATGAGCAAGTGGACGTGATTATTTCGCCGGTACTCGCCAAAACCCCGGCGAAACTCGGCTGGCTCGACATGAACGGCGAGGATCAGCGCGAATACGTCAGGCGCTTCCGCGAATACAGCGGTTTCACCGCTGTTTACAACGGCACCGGCCAGCCGTCGATGTCGATGCCCCTGCATCGCACCGCCGAAGGCCTGCCCGTCGGCGTCATGTTCACCGCCGCCTGGGGCGCAGACCTGCTCCTGCTGCAACTAGCGAAGCAACTCGAAACCGCCGCCCCCTGGCCGCAGCTCGCGCCCTGAGACGCCGGTCAGGCTTGCTGCATGGCGCCCTGGATGCGGCCGAGGGCTTCTTCGAGCAAGGGCCGGGCAAGGCCAAGGTTCATGCGCATGCGGCCTGAGCCCCAATAGGCCGAGCCGGGGTTGAGCTTGACGCCCGAAGTCTCGATCAGGTAGCGCTCGGCAATCATCTCGGGCGTCACCTCGTCCTGGTCCGGACCGCGCGCGGCGGTTTCGGCCGCGGCCGTCTCGACCGCGCCGATGCGCTCGATCAGCGGCTCGACGTTGAGCCAGGCCAGATAGGTGCCTTCCGGCTGGTTGCAGCTCATGTGCGGAATCTGCTCGTTGATGAAGGCGGAAGCGTAGGCCGCGTTGTCGGACAGATAAACCTGCAAGGCGTCCATCCAGTCGTCGCCATCCTCAAGCGCAGCCTGGGAACCGATCATTCCGAGCGAGTTGACCGTCGCATTGTCGCCGACGGCGCGGATGCGCGACATGAACTCCGGATTGTGGGAGAACATGTAGGCGTCCTTGAACGCCGCCAGGTTGAAGGACTTGCTCGCGGACTTGAAGGTCACGCTGTTCATGACGAGATCGTCGGCGAGATTGGCGTAAGGCACGTATTCCTGGCCCGCGTTGACGAAATCGCAATGAATCTCGTCGGCGAGCACGATGACGTTGTGGCGCGCGCATAGCTCGCCGAGCTCGGTCAGCGTGGCGCGGTCCCAGCAATTGCCGACCGGGTTGTGCGGGTTGCACAGGATGAAAGTGTGAACGTCGTCCTGGGCGAGCTTGCGGTCGAGATCGTCGAAATCCATCTCGTAGACGCCGTTGACCTCGCGCAGCGGATTTTCCTCGATGACGAAACCCTTGCGGATGGTCGAGAAGAAGCCGTTATAGCCCGGAGTCTGCATCACCACCTTGGCGCCGGGAGGATTGAAGGCGCGCAGCGCCGCGAGCAGGCCCGGCAGCAGCGCCGGCGAACTTTGCAGCATGTCGCGTTCGATCACCGTGCCGTAGCGGCGTTCGTTCCAGTTCACGATCGAATCGCGATAGGAATCGGGGACCGCCATGTAACCGTAGACTTCGTGGTCGATGCGCTTCTTCAGCGCTTCGGTAATGGCCGGCGCAACGCGGAAATCCATATCGGCGACGCCCATGGGAATCTTCAGTTGTTCGCCCCAGCGCTCGATCTGGCCGTCCCACTTGCTGCAGTCGGTTCCGATGCGATTGTAGATTTCATCGAAGTTGTAACCCGAACCGGAAGAGCGGCTCGCGCCATTCTCCTGGGCCTGGATGCTGGTGGCTGTTCCCAATGAACCGGCCACCGCGGCAATGCCGGCCTGTTTCAGGAAAGATCTGCGGTCGAATCTGTAGACGTTGGACATGCGGCGCCCCTCATTCCGTATTGAAGCTAAAGTTTATAAAACAGGCGCGAAGCTAAATCAATGGAAAGATCGTCGATTGTCAAAGCAAAGCAGAAATGTCCCCTTTTCTCCAAAGCAGAGATGTCCCCTTCGGCCTTGCGCTCCGGTCGCTACGCTCCCTGCGCGCAAGGCCGAAGGGGACATCTCTGCTTTGGAGCCAAGGGGACATTTCTGCTTTGCTTTGACAGT
>CAZUSL010000014.1:0-8177 GCA_964622925.1 uncultured Pseudohongiella sp.
AGGGGACATTTCTGCTTTGCTTTGACATGGCATCGGGCGTTGCTTGCCAATCGAGAAACTGTGCATTAACCTACGTTCGACCCATTCCCCACGTTACGGAGGCGAATGCAACCCGTGAATCCTCAACTCACCCGACGACGCTTTATAAAAGGTGTAATAGCCTCGGGCGCCGTGGCAGGCACGACATCGCTGTGGTATGCAGCGAACGGCCAGTCCCGTCCCGCCGGGGCCGTGGAGCGCATGATCCGGCTCAACGTCAACGGCCAGGACCGCACCGTTGATGTTGCCCCCCAGGAAACCCTGGCCTCGACCTTACGCTACAAACTGGGACTGACCGGCACCAAGCTGGGATGCAATCGCGGCGAATGCGGCGCCTGCACCGTGCTGGTGGACGACGTACCCACCTATGGCTGTTCCGTTCTCACGCATTCCATGAAGGACGGACGCATCGAGACCGTGGAAGGGCTGGAAGCGCCCGACGGCACGCTGCATCCGGTGCAGCAGGGATTCGTCGATGCGCTCGGTCCGCAATGCGGCTATTGCACGCCGGGCCAGGTGATGGCGGCGGTCGGACTGCTGCGGGCAAATCCGAACCCCACCCGGGAAGAAGCCAGGCAGGGATTGGCGGGCAATATCTGCCGCTGCGGCTCCTACGACTCTTACCTCGACGGCGTCATGCGCGCCGCTGAAATAGGATAATCATCATGGCCTATATGCATATCGGAAAAGACTTCGTCCCGCCGGACGTGATCGGCAAGGTCACCGGCCGGATCAGATACGCCGAAGACTATACCCGCGAAGGCATGGTCTACGCCCGCCTGCTCACCAGCCCCATTCCCCATGCGCGCGTACTCGAAATCGACGCCTCCGAAGCGCTGGCGATGGACGGTGTATACGGCATCCTGACGGCCGATGAGGTTTATCCCGACGGTGAACCCCAGTCCACCGGCCTGAAGATCCTGACCAACGAACCGACCCTGGTCGGCGAACCGATCCTGGCGCTGGCCGCGGTCGACGAGAAGACCGCCGAAACCGCGATCGCCGCGATCAACGTGACTTTCGAGCGGCTGCCCTTCGTGCTCGACCCGCTCGACAGCATACAGGAGGGGGGGCCGAACGCCTTTGTCGGCGGCAATACCTTCGGTCAGCAGGGATTCACCGAAGCGAAGTGGACCGCAGACCAGGTGGCGAGCTTCCGCGCCGGCAACGCGCCGGCGGAGGACGCGCCCACGACGGGCCCGATTCCCACCTTCGTCATCGGCGACCTCGAAGCCGGATTCGCCGCCGCCGAAGACGGCTACATTTACGAGGGCAGCTTCACCACGGCCGGTTATCCCCATCATTCCATGGAGCCGCGCAGCGCCATGGCCTACTGGGAAGACGGCAAACTCTACCTGCATGGCACGTCCCAGAGCCTGACCGCGCTCGCCAACGACATGGCGGGCATCATCGGCGTCGCGAAGGAAGACCTCGTCTTCATCAACGCGGCCACCGGCGGCGGCTTCGGCCAGCGCGCCCGGGCAGCCAGCATTCCGAGCATGGCGATTCCCGCCAAGATGTCGCAGAAACTCAATCGCCCGGTGATGATGCGCATCACGCGCGAGGAAGAG
Organism: uncultured Pseudohongiella sp.; assembly: GCA_964622925.1. GTDB lineage: Bacteria > Pseudomonadota > Gammaproteobacteria > Pseudomonadales > Pseudohongiellaceae > UBA9145. Next base: position 1,611 of record CAZUSL010000014.1, read on the forward strand.
TTCACCATCGGCGGCGCCCGCCAGGGCTTCCAGGGCTGGATCAAGGTCGGCTTCCGGCCGGACGGCGTGATGTCCGCCTGCGACATGTTCGTCGTGTCCGACAACGGCGGCAAGGGCGGCGGCGCGGACGCGTTCTCGGCGGCGGACTGCATCAGCATCCTCTACCAGACCGAGGCGGTGCGCTTCCGCGGCGCTTCGATCGCCACCAATACGGCGCATCGCGGCGCCCAGCGCGGCCCGGGCCAGAACCAGATCGCTCCGATCATCGCTCCGATCATGGATGCGGCGGCGGACGCCCTCGGCATGAGCCGGCTCGATATCCGCGTGGTCAACTCGGCCCAGACCGGCGACGTCGGCGGGCCCCAGGGAACGCCGCTCACCAGCGCCTACATGCCGGAAGCCCTGCGGCAGGCCGCGGACGACTTCGATTGGGAAGGCCGCCAGTCGCGCCGCCGCCAGCGCAACGGCAGCAAGGTGACCGGTCTCGGCATCGGCCAGGGCTATCACAACGCCGGACGCAGCGGCCAGGACGGCATCGTCATGATGGGCGCCGACGGCAGGCTCAAGATCCATAGCGGGGTCGGCAACCTGGGAACCTATTCCTACGCCGGCACCTCAAGAGCCGCGGCCGAAGCGCTGAAGATGCCATGGGAGAATTGCGACATCATCACCGGCCGCACCGACAACCATCTGCCCATCACTTCCCCGCAGGACGGCAGCAACTCCATCTTCACCAATACCCGCACCTGTTACGGCGCGGCCATGGACATGGTGGCGAAGATGAAGGAAATCGCCGCAGCCGACCTGGGCGGAGAACCGGCGGATTACGACATCTCCGAAGAGCGGGTGCACCAGATCGCCGACGCGAGCGTCGGCATGACTTACGCCGAGGTCGCCCAGCGGGCGATGGAACTCGGCGGCAAGTACACCGGCGAAGCGGAATTGCCGGAAGATCTGCACGAATGGACGCAGATCGCCGCATCGCGCCTGGCCGGCACGGCCTTCATGGGCATCTACCGCGATCCGGCCCATTCGAATAACCCGCCGGGCTTCACGGTGACCTGCACCGAGATCGAACTCGATCTCGAAACCGGCAAATTCGAAATCCTCGACATGGTGAGCATCGGCGAATGCGGCACCGTGGTGCATCCGCAAGGGCTGAAGAATCAGCTCGTCGGCGGCGCCGTCTGGGGAATCGGCCTGTCGGCGCTGGAACAGCACCTGTACGATCCGCAAAACGGATTGCCCGCCAGCACCGGATACTGGCAAAGCAAGGTTCCCACCTATCTCGACACGCCCCTGCGGATCGATACCGGATGGGTGGACCTTCCCGACCCGGAGAATCCGGTCGGCGCCCGCGGTATCGGCGAACCTTCCCAGGGTTCGGTGTCGGCCGCCTTGACCGCCGCGATCTCGGACGCGCTCGATGGACACATTTTCGGTGCAGCCCCGATTACGACGGACATGATCATCAACCACATCTCAGGCACGCGGGAAGATGCGGTAGCCCTCGCCCAGAACAATTACCGAGGAGTTTGAAATGGTAGCCACATCTCATGACGTAATGCCCGACATCGAGCTTTATCAGCCCGTCGATGAAGCGAACGCGCTGGAACTGGCCGACGAGTTCGGCTCCGACGGCTGGCTGCTCGGCGGCGGACAGGATACTTACGGCTGGTTGAAAGACCGCAACAAGTCTCCATCCGCGATGATCGAACTGACCAGGATCGACGCCTGGAAGGGAGTGTCCGAAACTGCCGACGGCATCGAAATCGGGGCGGTGACGACCCTGACCGAGATCGCCAACAATCCACTGATCCAGTCGCGCTTCAGCATGCTGGCGACCGCCGCCGGCCAGGTGGCGAGCCCGCAGATCCGCAACGTGGGAACCCTGGGCGGCAACCTGGTCCAGGACACCCGCTGCTGGTATTACCGCCGCGGCCTGAGTTGCTATCGCGCGGGCGGCAACATCTGTTACGCCGACTCGCCCGAAGGACTCAACCGCGAGCACGCGCTGTTCGGCTCGAGCCGCTGTGTGGCGGTGACGCCGTCCGATACCGCGCCGGTTCTCGTGGCCCTCGACGCCACCATGGTGGTGAGCAGCGTCGGCGGACAGCGCCTGATCGCCGCCGAGGACTTCTTCGTCGGCCCCGCGCGGGACATCCTTCACATGACCGTGCTCAACGAAGGCGAGATCCTCACCGCGGTGCGCATTCCCAACACCTGGGCCAATGCGGAGTACTACTTCGAGAAAGTGGCCGACCGCAATGTCTGGGATTTCGCCCTGGTCAACATCGCCTCGGCGATGCGGGTCGAAGGCGGCGTGATCCAGGATGCGCGCATGGCCTGCGGCGCGGTGGAATGCGTTCCCCGCCGGCTGACCGCAGTCGAGAACATGCTGCGTGGCCAGGCCCGCTCCGAGGACCTCGGCGCGCAGGCCGGCGAACTCGCGGTGCAAGGGGCGCGGCCTTTGAACTACAACCATTTCAAAGTGCCCCTGATGGCGAACCTGGTGAAGCGCGCGGTCAGAGCTTGATTTTCGGGCCGCGGCCGAGCTGATAAAAATTCGGAAATTCGAAGAGGTCTACTGTTGTGGAAGAAGGAATAGTGCGCTATCGGCGGGACGTCTGGGGTGAGGAAGTCATCCTCGGCGTCTCGTGGGACTTGCTCTGGGTGGTCGCGGTCGCGGTGCTGGTGCTGCTTGCGGCGCATGCCCTCGTCATGGCGGTGCTGGTCAACCGCAAGATGGAAAAACCGAGCGCCGACGGCCGCCGCGTACTGCGGCACGAGTCGATCGACCGCTGGTTCCACTGGATCATGGCGATCAGCATTCTGGTGCTCATCTTCACAGGCGTCGCGCCGATCATCGGCCTGCGAATCGCCTGGCTGGAGATTCACTGGATCTCGGGGCTGATTCTCACTTTCGTGGTTGTCTTCCACATCATTCGCTCGCTGTTCTGGCAGGACTTCAAGTCGATGATCCTGGGGCCCCGCGATTTCGGCGAGCCCTTCGATTCGGCGAAGAAGCCGGGCAAGTACTCGTTCGAGCAGAAGGGCATGCACTGGGCGGTGACCATCGTCGCGCTGACGGTGATCGTGACGGGCATCCTGATGTTCGTCCAGATCGACACGCCGTTCTGGGACCGCACCAACAGCATGCCGGAAGACCAACTCGGCCTGGTGTTCCTGCTGCATGGCCTGTCCACCCTGGCGCTTGTCGCCCTGGCGGCCACGCATATGTACTTTGCCCTGCGGCCGGAGAAGATCTTCTATACCCGGTCGATGCTGACCGGCTGGATCTCCGAAGAAGAGATGGCGGCAAACCACGACACCACACGCTGGTCTCCGAAAGAAGCCGAATAGTTCAGGTACAGCCCGTCGCCGTCGGCTGGCGGGGGGTTCAGCGGACACCATGAGCAATCTCGAAGACGATATCGAAACGATAGAAGCCGGCTATGAATTCCTGCTGGCCTATGCCGCCCAGGGCCGTCCGGCCCAGGCGGAAACCGGGCCGGGCCCGCATGCCCGGCCCACCATCGAAGGCATGAGCAAGGCCGTGCAGAACCTGCAGGACGCTCTCGGCGACTCCGACAAGGAATTCGAGCGCGTCATCGCCGAAGACTGCGCCAGGGCCGGCGCGGCGATGCGTTTCATCCTCGCCCAGGACAAGATCGGCTCGGAGATGGTCGACAATCTGAACGCCTCGATCCATCTGCGCGCGGTGCTGACCGACCTGTTCCTCTACAGCGAAGTGCTCAGGCCACTACCGCTCGACTCAGGCCAGGGCAACGTCCAGACCTTCGATCCTTCCTCGGCGAATTGAGCCGCTGCCCGGATCGCGCCGCTTCCGGCAACGGCGATGATTGATTTTCCCCCGCGCCTCAATCTGGCCCGCCTGCCGACGCCGTTGACCCGGCTGGAACGGCTTTCCGCGGAATTTCCCGGCGTCGACATCTGGGTCAAGCACGATGAGATGACCGGAGTCGAGGTTTCCGGCAACAAGGTCCGCAAGCTCGAATTCATCCTCGCCGAGGCCCTTGCGCGGGATTGCGACACCGTCATCACTTGCGGCGGCGTGCAGTCGAATCATTGCCGCGCCACCGCCGTGCTCGCCGCCCGCCTCGGGCTCAGGGCGCATCTGCTGTTGCGCGGCGAACGCCCGCCCGAATTGTCGGGCAATCTGCTGCTCGACCATCTCAGCGGCGCCGAAATTACCTACATCTCCCAGGCCGACTGGCACACGCACGAGGAATACGGGCGCGAATTGCAGCGCGAATACGAACGAAGGGGCAGCCGCGCCTTGTTCATCCCCATCGGCGGCAGCGACGCCATCGGTCTCTGGGGCTATATCGCCGCCTGCGAAGAACTGCGCGAGGATTTTGAGCGTACTGGAATCGAGCCCGACGCCATCGTGGCTGCTACGGGTTCCGGCGGCACCCAGAGCGGCCTGCTCGTCGGCCGCGAACTTTTCGGCCTGAGCGCCAGGGTGCTCGCCTTCAACGTCTGCGACGACGCGGCCTGGTTCGAGCGAAAGGTGCGCCGGGACGTGGCGGCCTGGAGCGAGCGCTACGGCATCGGCTTCGACGCGGAAAGTCTCGCGGTCGATACCGTCGAAGGCTATATGGGTCCGGCTTACGGCGTGGCGGGCCCGGAAGTGTACCGGACCATCGCCGCGATCGGGCGGCAGGAAGGCGTTTTTCTCGATCCGGTCTATACAGGAAAAGCCTTTAATGGCATGTTATCGGAACTCCGCAAGGGAGAAAGCGGATGCCTGGCAGGGGCCGGCACCGTGGTTTTCATCCATACCGGCGGCCTGTTCGGCGTTTTTCCGCATCAGCGGCAGTTTGATTTTTCACAGGATTCAGAACATGAGTAGATTCGTCTCGCTACTTTGCCTTGTTGTGCTGGCGGCATGCGAGCCTGGCGCGAATTCGGCCCCGACGGCCGCCCCGGAGGCGCCGGCAGAGCCGCCCGCGGCGGCAATCGAAACCGCCGCGGCGGAAGAAGCCGAAAGCTATGCCGACGGCGTCGCCGGCGCCACCGTCACCGAAGAACCGGCGCCGGGCAATTTCATTGACGGCGAATTCGAAGCGATCCTGCTTTCGAACACGCGGCAACTGGTCACCGATGGCCTGCGTTCGGGAGAAGGCTATTTCAGCGCCGGCGGCGATCGTTTCATCTACCAGTCGGAAGTGCCCGGCGACAATCCCTTCTACCAGATTCACCTGATGGACCTCGCCACGGAAACGGCTTCGATAGTCTCGCCGGGCATTGGCCTGACCACTTGTTCCTGGGTCCATCCGACACTCGAGCGCATCATGTTTTCGTCGACTCACGAAGACCCCGACGCCCTGGCGAAACAGGCCGAGGAGATCGAAATCCGCCGGAGCGGGATCGACCGTCCCTATGGCTGGGACTACGACCGCCATTACGAGATCTACCAGGCCGACAGCGACGGCGGCAACCTGGTGAACCTGACCAATGCCGACGGCTACGACGCCGAAGGCTCGTATTCCTCCGACGGCTCGAAAATCCTCTTCGCTTCCAATCGCGAAGCCTACGGCCGGCCCCTGAGCCGCGCGGAACGGGCGCTGCTCGAGGACGACGCCTCGTATTTCATGGACCTGTACATCATGGACGCCGATGGGGGCAACGTGACCCAGCTCACCTTTTCACCGGGCTATGACGGCGGCCCGTTTTTCAGCCCCGACGACAGCAAGATCGTCTGGCGGCGATTCAATCCCGACGGCAACAGCGCCGAAATCTGGACCATGAACGTCGACGGCAGCGAAGCGCGGCAATTGACCGCCGAGGCCATGGTGGCCTGGGGGCCGTATTTCCATCCGAGCGGCGAATACATAATCTATTCGAGCAACCTGCTCGGCCATGCCAACTTCGAGCTGTTCCTGATCGACATCGACGGCTACGGCCCGCCGGTGCGCGCCACCAATACCGAAGGCACCGACATCCTGCCGGTGTTCTCCCCCGACGGCAGCCGCCTGGCCTGGAGCACCACGCGCACGGCGGACGGCGCCGCGCAGATCCATATCGGCGACTGGGACCACGCTGCGGCATTGGAGTTGCTTGGCCTGGACTGAAGCGGAGCGGGCTATGTTGAATCTATCGCGAAAACCGGCGCGAAAACCGTTCCGAATCCTGCTTGCCGGCCTGCTATGCTGCCTTCCCCTGACGGCCGCGGCGCAGGTTGCCGAGACGATCCACCACGATCTGCAAGTCAGCCTCGACCCGGCGACCGGCGAAATCGAAGTTCTCGACACGATCACATTGCCACCCTTGCTGGCAGGCGGCCCCGCCGAGTTCAGGCTCAACAGCAATCTGGAAGTAACGCCGGGCGACGCAAGCCCGCGGTCCGCGTTCGGCCTGCCCACCGGCGTCCTGCTCAACACCATGAGCGGCGAAGTCGCGCCGACCGATGCCTACCGGGTCGAAACCGGCGCCGACGGCGTTTTCACCGTCAGCTATCGCGGCCGCATCGCGCAGGATGTGGCGCAGCAAGGCGCCGAATACGCGCAAAGTTTCTCCGAGACCACGGGCATCATCGACTCC
>CAZUSL010000015.1:0-29628 GCA_964622925.1 uncultured Pseudohongiella sp.
GTTTGCCGGCGGGCAATTGGTCGGCGTTCATCGCCAGGCACATCGAACAGCCGGGTTCGCGCCATTCCATGCCCGCGGCGGTGAAAATCCGGTCCAGACCTTCGGCTTCGGCCTGTTCCTTGACCAGCCCCGAGCCCGGGACGACCAACGCGCATTCGATATTGTCGGCGATGCGCCTGCCTTCGACGACCCTCGCCGCTTCGCGCAGATCCTCGATCCGGGAATTGGTGCAGGAGCCGATGAAGACATAGTCGAGCCGGATGTCGCCAATGGCCGTGCCGGGTTCAAGCCCCATGTACGCCAGCGCCTGTTCCATATTGCCGCGTCTGGCGGCATCGGACTCCGCTTCCGGCATGGGAATGGCGGAGTTTACCGGAGCCACCATTTCCGGAGATGTGCCCCAGGTCACCTGGGGTTCGATTTCCTCGCCCCGCAATTCCACGATCTTGTCGAAATGCGCGTCCTCATCGCTCGTCAAGCCGCGCCAGACGGCGGCGGCGCGCTCCCACATCTCGCCCGTCGGGGCGAAAGGCCGGCCCTTGACATAGTCCAGGGCCTTCTCATCCACCGCGATCAGTCCCGCCCGGGCGCCGGCTTCGATCGTCATGTTGCAGACTGTCATGCGGCCCTCGATGCTCAGATCGCGAATGACTTCGCCGGCGTATTCGATGGTGTAACCCGTGCCGCCCGCGGTCCCGATCCGGCCGATGACTGCGAGCACCACATCTTTCGCGGTCACGCCGAGGCCGAGCTTGCCGTCGACGCGCACGAGCATGTTCTTCATTTTCTTCTGCAGCAGACATTGCGTGGCGAGCACATGCTCGACTTCGGAAGTGCCGATGCCATGGGCCAGGGCGCCGAGGGCGCCATGGGTAGAAGTATGCGAATCGCCGCAGACGATGGTCATGCCGGGCAAGGTCGCGCCCTGCTCGGGCCCGACCACGTGAACGATGCCCTGGCGGCGGTCGTTCATGCCGAGCTCGGTGATGCCGAATTCGCGGCAGTTCTCATCGAGCGTGGCTACCTGCAACTTGGAAACCGGATCCTTGATGCCGGACAAGCCCTGCTTCCGTTCTTCGACGGTTGTCGGAATATTGTGGTCCGGCGTGGCCAGGTTGGCGCCTTTGCGCCAGGGATTTCTGCCGGTCAGACGCAACCCCTCGAAAGCTTGGGGCGAGGTAACTTCATGAATGAGATGCAGGTCGATATAGACCAGCGCGGTGCCGTCGGCGCGCTGCCTGACCAGATGCGCATCCCAGATCTTGTCGTACAAGGTTTTGCCGCTCATGGTTCCAACCATCCAAAAGATTCGATTCGCGGACTTCAGCGCCGCACTTTATCGCATTGCGCCCGGGCATTGCGCCCGGTCGCGCATGAGATGATCCATCAATACGATCGCCATCATCGCTTCGGCGATGGGCGTTGCGCGAATCCCCACGCAAGGGTCGTGGCGTCCCGTAGTCGCCACTTCGGCCGGTTCTCCGGCCACGGTAATCGTTCTGCCGGGAATCCGGATGCTCGATGTCGGCTTCAGGGCGATCTGCGCCAGGATATCCTGGCCGCTGGAAATCCCTCCGAGGATGCCTCCGGCGTTATTACCGAGAAACCCGTCCGGCGTGATCTCGTCGCGATGCTCGCTGCCCTTCTGGGTTACGGACGCGAAGCCGGCGCCGATTTCCACGCCCTTGACCGCGTTGATGCTCATCAGCGCCTTGGCGAGATCGGCGTCGAGACGGTCGAACACGGGCTCCCCGAGACCGGCGGGTACGCCACTGGCGCTTACGCAAATGCGGGCGCCGATTGAATCGCCTTCCTCGCGCAATGCGACGACATATTTCTCCATCGCCGCCACCTTTTCGGCATCCGGGCAGAAGAACGGGTTGTTCTCGATCTCGTCGTAATCGATCTTTTCGATTTCGATCGGCCCGAGCTGGCTCAGGTAGCCTCGAATACGGACGCCGCACTGTTCGGCCAGGTATTTCTTCGCGATCGCTCCCGCCGCGACGCGCATCGCCGTTTCACGCGCGGACGACCGGCCGCCGCCTCGATAATCCCTGAAACCATATTTCCTGTCATATGTATAATCCGCATGAGAAGGTCGATATAACTCCTTGATATTGCTGTAGTCTCTCGGTCGCTGATCGATGTTTTCGATGATCAGGCCGATTGGCGTACCGGTGGTTCTGCCTTCGAATACGCCGGACAGAATTTTCACCTTGTCGTCTTCCCTGCGCTGGGTGGTATAACGCGACTTGCCGGGTTTGCGCCGATCCAGATCCCGTTGCATGTCGGCTTCGCTCAATTCCATTCCGGGCGGACAGCCGTCCACGATGCAGCCCAGCGCCGGCCCGTGACTTTCGCCGAAACTGGTTACGGTGAACAATTTGCCTATGCTGTTCCCGGACATTTTGCGCCAAACTGCTGGAAAACCGCGAATTGTACACCAATGAGAGTGTGGAGCGGCTTCGATCCGTCGCCGCCGGTTGGCGTGGGGTTTAGCGGACGCTGTGAATACGTCCCTGTACGCTTCGGCCCCGACATCCATGTCGGGGACGCCCGCTAAACCCCACGCCAACCACCGGCGACTCACATTGTGCGGAATTGTTCGGCGGTCAGGGCGCAAACGCCGGCGCCTCCGTGGTCGAATTCGAGCCAGAGGAAATTTGTGTTCGGGAAGCGGTTCTCCAGTTCTGTTGCGCTGTATCCGGTCTCGAGGATGAGCAGGCCGCCGGGATTGAGCCGCGTCGCGGCCTGTTTTAGCAATCGCTCGGCGATGTCGATGCCGTCTGCGCCGCCATCGAGTCCGAGTGCGGGCTCATGGCTATATTCTTTCGGCAGTTGCGCCAGTTCTTCGGGGGATACATAGGGGGGATTGGCCAGGATCAGGTCGTAGCGGCCGCTCAATCCTTCGAACAGGTTCGCCTGCACTGCCGATACGCGCTCTTCCAGGCCATGTAGACGAACGTTTTCCCGCGCCAGATCGAGTGCTTCCCGGGATATGTCGGCAAGATCGACGCGGCAGGCGGGAAAACGCAATGCGCAGGCGATGCCGATGCAGCCGCCGCCGCAGCACAGATCGAGTACGGCGGCGGGTTCGCCGGTCAACCCGGGTTCAAAAAAAGGTTCGAAGCCGTTGTCGATCAATTCCGCTATCGGCGACCGGGGAATGAGAGCGCGGGGGTCGCAGATGAATTCGTGTCCGGCGAACCAGGTCTTGCCGAGCAGGTAGGCAGTGGGGACGTGCTGGCCGATGCGCGCCCGGACGAGTTTCTCAAGCCTTTCGATTTCATCCTGTTCAAGTCGCCGGTCCTGTTGTGCGATCGACTGACGGAAATCGAGATCCAATGCCCCGAACACCAGGAATACGGCCTCGTCATGGACGTTATCGACGCCATGTCCGCAATGGACGCCGGCGCCCGCCAGGCGGCCGGTGAGCTGTTCAACATATGACTGAAGGCGCATGCGGCATGATGATATGATTGCGCGCTGGCTCGCGGCCAGCGAAATGTACTCACGGTGTTGGCGGACATGCAGGAACTGGAAGAGGCTTATACCTCGATTCTGAACGCGATCGGCGAAGACCCCGATCGCGACGGATTGCGAAAAACCCCTCGGCGCGCCGCGGAAGCGCTCAGGTTTCTGACGCGCGGCTATGGTCAGAACGTTACCGATGTAGTCAACGAGGCGCTATATCCATCGGCCACCGATGAGATGGTCATCGTCAAGAACATCGAGATGTACAGCATGTGCGAGCATCATCTGTTGCCTTTCATCGGCAAGTGCCATGTGGCCTACGTGCCCGACGGCAAGGTACTCGGCCTGTCGAAGATTGCCCGCATCGTAGATGTTTTCGCCCGCCGCCTGCAGATCCAGGAAAATCTCACCCAGCAGATCGCCAACTGCATCCAGGAAATCACCGGCGCCAAGGGCGTGGGCGTGATCATCGAAGCGCAACACATGTGCATGATGATGCGCGGAGTGGAAAAACAGAATTCGGTAATGACGACGTCCTGCATGCTCGGCGCTTTCCGCGCGCGAGTGTCGACGCGGACCGAGTTTCTGTCATTGCTCGGCTGATTGCAGGACCAGTTCGACTCGCTCGGCGCAATCCTGGGCGGCGCACAAGGGCGCCAACGGCCCCAGTCCCCGGGGCGTGAGCCGTCCGGCGTCTATGCCCTGCTCCACCAGCGATTGCCGCACCGCTCCGGCGCGGATCTCGCTGCGCGCAAGTAATTGTTCGAGATCGCCCTCCCCTTGCAGATGGGCGACAATGTACAGGCGCAATTCCGGATCCAGCCGGAGCAATTCCGCGACGGCGTCCAGACCGGCGTCCTCCTCCAGCCGGTCGCCGGCGCCGAACGCCAACCCCGGCACGACGATGCCGCCGGCATCGCGCAGTTGCTCGAGCATGTACGCCGGGCCAACTTCTGCGGGGTTCGCGGCGTCACCTTCGAGTTCGATGATTTCCAGATACGCAAGCAACTGACGGTTGATGCGGGTAATCACATAGGCCGAGATAAAGAACCGTCCGGGGGGCTCCGACTCCATCGCCAGATAAAACTGGTTCCGCACCGGCCCGTACAGAATGCGGTTGCCGAATATGTCGTTGGCCCAATACTCGCTGCTGCCGCAGGCGCGCCCGGTACAGGTGAACAGTTCGCGATAGCCGCGCGATTGCATCTGATCGATGAGGAACTCGTACACGTCCTGGCCGGAAAAGCCGCTTGAAACCTCGTAGAGTATCCGGGTCAGATCGCCCCGCACCCTTTCCGAGGCTTCCGGCGCCACCAGTCCGCGCGTGCTTTGCAGACTGCCGAGTACTACCCGATAGTTGACATCCCCGGCGTTCTCGAACTCGATGATTCCGGAATCGGGAAAGCCGCCGAACAGCGCATGATCGGCGGGGCCGCCCTGCTGGGCGCCGGCGCTGCCGGCCAACAGTGTCAACAGGATTGTCGGTACAAGGTATCGGGCCTGCATGGCGATTACCCCATATCTTGCCTATCAACTCTTGGATTTGTCCGCGGCGGCCTTGCTTGACGAAGTCTTCCTGCGAGTGGTTTTCTTCGGCGGCGCTTTCGGCGTCTCCTCCTCGGCGGGCGCTTCTTCAGTGGCGGTTTCCGGCTCGGACGCAGTTTCTTCCTCGCCGGCCGCTACCGCGTCTTCGAGCTCCGGGACTCGGGGAAACTCCGAGAAAGGAAACGGCCTCTGTTCCCTGTTCCAGCTTGCGAACAGCAGAATCTCGCGAACGTATTCGGCCAGGGCCGCCGCCAGCCCGCGCAGATTGCGGTTTTCCTCGCCGGTAAAAATCGTGAATACGGCCTGGACAATACCAAGAATGATCGCCAGCGGCCCGACAATCAGCGCAAAAATGAGCAGGAACAGGACGACAAATACGACCCGGCCCCAGATTGCCGGGTCTTTCCACGGACTTGCATTCGAATTTTCCGACATATCCTCGCCTCAAACCGATAATCTCGTCCCAATCGCCGGAACGACTCAATCCGTATTGTTGCACCGCAAGGTCTTGTCCTCAATGGCGGCAAACTCCACGTCGAGCGCCTGTTCGCTCAGCATCAGCGAGGACAGGATGTTCTTGATGGATTCCCGCTCGAAGATGATTCGATACAGGCCGTTAGCCAGCGGCATGTAAACGCCAAGCTCATCGGCCTTCCGGGCTACCAGTTTAACCGTGTTGACGCCTTCCGCAACCTGTCCCACTTCCTCCGCGGCCGCTTCGATGTTCTTGCCCTGGCCGAGGGCGAATCCGATCCGGTAGTTGCGGCTCAGGGGCGTCGAACTCGTCACTACCAGGTCGCCGACCCCGGACAGGCCGAGAAAGGTCATCGGGTCGGCGCCGAGTTCGCGTCCGAACCGGGCCATTTCCGTCAGCGCCCGGGTCACCAGCATGCTGTTGGTGTTGTGACCCATACCCAGGGCGGCGGCGATGCCGGCGATAATGGCGTAGATGTTTTTCAACGAGCCGCCGAGTTCCACGCCGAGCATGTCGTCGTTGGTATAGACCCGGAAGGACTCCGAACGCAGCAAGGTGCGCACATTCTCGCGCACCTCCTCGTCGTCGCTGGCGATGACGGTTCCGGTCAGGTGGCCCGCTGCGATCTCCCGCGCCAGATTGGGACCGCTGAGCACACCGACTCGCGCCCGGGGCGCTTCCTGCCGCAAGATCTGGCTCATAAGCATGTAGCTTTCCGCCTCAATGCCCTTGGTGCCGCTGACCAGCATGGCGTCCGGCGAGACGTGGGGAACCATTTCACGTACGACAGCGCGAAAGCCGTCGCTCGGAACGGCAATGAAGATCAATCCCGCGCCGTCGACCGCAGCGGACATGTCCTCCACCGCCACCACCCGCGAATCGATTTCGTAGCCGGGGAGATATTGCGGGTTTTCACGCAGATCGTTGACGTCGCGCGCCAGTTCGTCGCTGCGCATCCAGAATCCGACTTCACAGCCGTTTCTGGCGGTGATATTGGCGATGACCGTGCCAAAACTGCCGCCGCCGATTACCGCGACCTTCTCAATCTGCTTCACGAATTCCGCTAGCCTCCATCCGCATAATAGCCGCTATGCGGTAATTGTCGAAACTGGAGTTGCCTGGTTTCACATGGGATTTGCATGATGTCAGTCGCTGTCGGCTGGCGGGATGTTCAGCGGGCGTGCGAGGGTGAGGCCCGGTCGGCGCAGCCGATAAGAAGCGCAGCTTCTTAAGGGCCGAACGACCGGCCAAGGATGGCCGGGCTGGGGGGTACTCGAAGCCTATGAACTCTCGCCAGGGACGGCATGTACAACCTTTCAGAATTCTCCAATGAGATTCTGCGACTACGCGCAGAATGACAGATCTCGGAAGTTAAAGAGCTATGCCCTGGATGAGGCTCATCAGCGAAGCCGGATACACGCCGAACAGAACAAGCAACACAAACAGCACGAGCACGACCGAAAAAGCTGCATTTCCCTCACGCAACTCCGGCGCGTCCGCCGGTTCCGGCAGCAGCATCCGATAGACGATCCGCAGGTAATAATACAATCCTATGCCGCTGCCGACGACCAGCGCGGCGAGCAGCAGCCACAACCCCGATTCCACCCCCGCCAGCACCAGGTAGAACTTGCCGATGAAGCCCGCGGTCAACGGAATCCCCGCCAGCGAGAGCAACATGCCGGTAAACGCAGCCGCCAGCCAGGGCCGACGCCAGAACATGCCCTGGTAGTCGCTGATGCTGTCTCTTTCCTGTGCATCCGAGGACAGCAACGAGACGACGCCGAAGGCGCCGAGGGTCATGATCACATAGGCAAACAGGTAGAAGCTCACCGCTTCAACGCTGATCGGGCCTTCGGCGTAAAAGGCGGCGATGATCGCGATCAGCAGATAACCCATGTGGGCGATCGAGGAATAGGCGAGTATTCGCTTCAGGTTGTCCTGCAACAACGCGAGCAGGTTGCCGGCGATGATGGAAAGCAGCGCCAGCAGGGAGAATACGACTGCCACCGGCGCGATGCCGAGAGTCCTGGTCTCCACCACCACGCGCAACAGCACGATGAAAACGGCGATCTTGCCGATCGTCGCCAGGTAGGCGGTCGCCGGCGCCGGCGCGCCCTGATAGACATCCGGAGTCCAGATATGGAATGGAAACAGGGACAATTTGAAGGCCACACCCGCTGAAATCAGCAGCAGCGCCACCACGGAAATACCGATACCCGGTCCCGCCGGCAAAGCTTCCAGCCCTGCAAAGCTCAGGCTGCCCGTCTCGGCATAGACCAGAGCCACGCCGAAGAGGATCATGGCGGTGGAGACCGCGGAAAGAATCAGGTACTTGACCGCCGATTCGAGCGCGTGACCGTTCGCCGCCCGCTCGCTTTGCACGGGATAGGCCAACATGCCGTAAAGCGACATGCTCAAGGTTTCCAGGCCCAGCAGCAGGCTGGCGAAATGGTTGGCGCCGGCGAGCACCACCGCCCCGAGCGTGGCCAACAGCAGCAACAGCAGGAATTCCTCGCGCTGGTCGTCGAATTCGGACCAGTAATTGTGACCGACGAGGCTGACGCCGATGGCGAGGGCGCAGATCAGCACGGTAAAGAACTGGGCGTACGCGTCCATCGTCAGCAATGGCATCGAATCCGGCGCCGGACCGGACAGCAGGTTCATGGCGAGCAAGCCGGCGATCAGCAGGCCGGCGACCGTCGAGCCCAGGGCAAACGGGTAATTCCGCTTCACGCCGATCGCCATCATCACCCAGATCGATGACGCGGTAACGGCAAGCAACGGCAACAGCGGGATCAGGTCCCCCGCACTCATCGTGTAGCCGGCGTATTCCGCCGGTGTCATGAAAGCTGTCGTGAAAGCCGTCATGGCTGCAGCGCTCCAATCACGGCATTGCCGGCCTGTCCCTCAAGCAGCGACTGCAGCGCCGGCGCGGAGAGATCGAGAAAAGACTGCGGATATACACCCATCCAGACCAGTCCCGCCATCATCGCGGCGTAATAAGCCATTTCCCGGTTGTCCAGATCGAGCAGATGGCTGCCATCGAAGGCCTTGTCCGAATACTTGCCGTGAAAGACCTTCTGGATCACCCAAAGCGAATACACCGAGGCGAAGATCAGGCCGAAGGCGGAAACGATGGTCAGCAACTGGTTGGCCTGGAAGGCGCCCAGCAAGGCGAGAAATTCACCGACAAAATTGCCCAGGCCCGGCATGCCGAGCGCGGCGATGGAAAAGAACAGCGCCACGGCCGACATGCGCGGCACACGGCCCCAGAATCCACCCATTTCGAGCATGTTGCGGGTATGAATGCGATGTTGCAGCGCACCGGCGAGCATGAACAAGGCGGCCGAGCTGAGCCCGTGGGCGAGCATCGTCATCACCGCGCCCTGCAGGGCCAGCTCATTCCAGGCGTACACCCCGAGCGTGACGAAACCCATATGGCTGACGCTGGTATAGGCGATCAACCGCTTGAAATCCGCCTGGGCGAAAGCGACCTTGGCGCAATACAGGATGCTGACGGCGGCCAGGGTCATGGCGACGGGCGCAAAGTCCGCGGCGGCCGTCGGAAACAGGGGCACGGCGAAACGCACGAGGCCATAGGCCCCGGTCTTGAGCAGGACGCCGGCGAGGATGATGCTGCCTGCGCTAGGCGCCTGGCTATGGGCGTCCGGCAGCCAGTTGTGGAAAGGCACGCTCGGCAACTTGGTGGTAAAACCGATGAAGAATCCGAGCATGACCCACATTTCCATGTTTCGGTTCATGCCCACGTTGAGCAGGTCCTGGTAGGCGAAACTGAAAAAGCCGAATTGCAGGTAGTGGAACCAGGCCAGCACGACGATGGAGACCAGCATGATCAGGCCGCTCACCTGGGTGAATATGAAGAACTTCTTCGCCGCGTAGAACTTGTTCTCGTGTCCCCAGATCGCGATGATGAAATACATCGGGATCAGCATCACTTCCCAGAAGAAGAAGAACAGGAACAGGTCGAGCGCGGTGAACACGCCGACCACCCCGGCCAGCGTCCAAAGCAGGTTGAAATAGAAGAATCCGCTGCGATAGTTGATTTCCGACCAGGCCGAACCTACCGCGACGATGCCGAGGAAGGCCGTCAGCAGAAGCAGCAGCAAGGCAAAGCCGTCGGCCGCGAAATGCAGGGCGATGCCGAAGCGCGGCAGCCAGGCGTGATTGTAAGCGGCCAGCCAGCCGTCTTCGGGAGCGGCACCTAGCAGGCTGAGCATCAACAGCAATTCGAGCGTCAGCACGGCGAGCGCGACCCAGCGCGGCCAGGCGGGATCGATCCGCTCGCTGAACCAGGCCAGCAGTCCGCCGACGAACAGGAGCGCGATGAGCAAGGTCAGGATCACAACAGCACTCCCACCGCGATCAGGGCCACGAGCCCGGCGGCCATCGACAGCGCGTACCAGCGCAGATAACCGGTCTGTGTACGCGCGATCAGCAGATGACCCGCGCGGCTCATTGCCGCCAGCATGTCGTAGAAAGCGTCGACGATGTCTTTTGCGTTGACCCGGGCCAGATACAGAAACGGGTTGACGAACAGCATGTCATACAGTCGGTCCATGCCCCAGCCACTGTCCCAGAAACGATGCAAGGCGCGGGAAGCCGGCAGCGACATGAGTTTCTCGACCGAAAGCACGCCCGAACCGTAAAACAGGTAGCTGATTCCGATGCCGATCAGCGGCAACGCGATCATGACGCCATGCATGAAGGCGCTGATGTGATGCTCCTCGTGTTCCGCGCCATGATTGAAGACGGCGTCGAGCGGCACCGGAATCCAGCCGCCGAACAGCGACAGCGCCATCAGGATGAACAACGGCACGGCGATATTCAGACCTTTCACTTCGGTGGCGTCGTGATGCCCCCTGCTCTCCCCGAAAAACACCACGAAGAACAGGCGGAAGGTGTAAATCCCCGTGAAAAAGGCGCCGATGACTCCGCCGAGCCAAAGCCATAGCCCCTGCCCTTCGACTTCGAGCGCGGTGATCAGGATCTCGTCCTTGCTGAAATAGCCGGATGTGTAGGGGAAGGCCGTCAGCGCGAGGCCGCCGATGAGAAAACACAGGAATCCGACCGGAAGCTGTTTGCGTTTCGCCCCCATGCGGAAGATGTCCTGTTCGTGATGCAGGCTGAGAATGACCGCGCCGGCGCCGAGGAAGAGCAGCGCCTTGAAGAAGGCGTGGGTCATCAGGTGGAAAATCGCTCCGGACCACGCGCCGACGCCGAGGCCGAGAAACATGTAGCCGATCTGGGATACCGTCGAATACGCGAGAATCCGCTTGATGTCGTTCTGGGTCATGGCGGTGAATCCCGCCATCAGCAAGGTGATCAGGCCGACCCAGGCGACGAGCAACTGAATGTCGGGCGCGAGTTCGAACAAAGTATGCGTTCGGGCGATCAGGTAAACGCCCGCCGTGACCATTGTGGCCGCGTGGATCAGGGCACTGATCGGAGTCGGACCCGCCATGGCGTCGGGAAGCCAGGTCTGCAAGGGCAACTGGGCCGATTTGCCGACTGCGCCGCCAAGCAGCAACAGCGCGGTAATGGCGGGCAGACTCGATCCGACCGCCCATTCCGCTTCGGCTGCATGCAACATGTCCTGGATGTTCAACGTGCCGAGTTGGGCGAACAGCAGGAACAGGCCGATGGCCATGGCGGTATCGCCGACCCGGGTAACGACGAAGGCCTTGCGCGCCGCATAACCGTTGTACGGATCGTCGTACCAGAACCCGATCAGCAGGTAGCTGCACAGGCCGACGCCTTCCCAGCCCAGATACAGCAAGAGCAGATTGTCGCCGAGCACGAGCAGCAGCATGGCGAAGACGAACAGGTTCATGTAGCAGAAAAAGCGGCTGAAATCCGGGTCGTCGGCCATGTAGCCGGTGGAATAGACGTGGATCAGGAAGCCGACCCCGGTGATGACGAGAATCATCACCAGCGAGAGGCCGTCGAGATAGAGATTGACGCCGGGGTCGAAGCCGGCCACGGACATCCAGGTCCAGATGGGCACGGTATGGCTTTCGATTCCCGATTGCAGGAAGCTCATGGCCACCAGCGCCGCCACGGCGAAGGACAGGCCGACGCTGCCGGCGCCGACCCAGCCCGCCGGACCCCTGGCGAGTTTGCCCTCGGTCAGGGCCAGGATCAGAAATCCGAGCAGCGGAAATGTCGGCAACAGCCAGATCAGATCAAGCACAGTCCTTATCCTTTCAAATCACTGAGCACATTGATGTCGACGGTCTGGAAGCGCCGGTACATCTGGATGATCAGGCTCAGGCCGACGGCGACCTCGGCGGCGGCCAGGGTCAGGATCAGCAGGAACATGATTTGTCCGTCCGCCTGTTCCCAGCGCGAACCGGCGACGATAAACGCCAGCCCGCAGGCATTGAGCATGACTTCCAGCGACATCAGCACGAATACGATGTTGCGCCGGGTGAGAACGCCGATCAGACCCAGCGAGAACAGGATTCCCGCCAGGATCAGTCCGTGTTCGACCGGAATCGCTCCCATCATTCGTCTCCCGCCTTCGGTTTCCGCGCCAGGTGGTAGGCGGTAATCAGTCCCGCCAGCAGCAGGATCGAGGCCAGTTCCACGGCCAGCACATAAGGCCCGAACAGTCGCGTGCCGACCGCCATGACGCCGACCTGTTCCCCTGCCGACATGCCTTCGACCCCGCTCAGCACGTACAGCAATTGCCCCAGCAGCGCCGCCGCGAGCAAGGCCGGCACGATCCAGCCGCGGCCCGCAAGCCAGGCCCGTTCCTGCTGCCGCGTGCTCTGGCCGAGGTTGAGCATCATGATCACGAACAGGAACAGCACCATGATGGCGCCGGCATAGACGATGGCCTCGAGCATGGCCGCCAGCGGCGCGCCGAGCACATAGAAGATCACCGCCACCGCGAGCAGCGAAAGTATGAGATAGACCAGCGCGTGGACGATATTGGTCTGCACGATGACGCCGATGGTGGCGATCACGGCGACGGCCGCGGCGAGATAGAACAACAGCATCATGGCAGCAGGCTCCTGACGTCCACGGGCTCCGCCTCGTTGAGCGCTTCGCCCTTGTCCTTGCCGGCGACCTGCTTGCCCGCCACGCGATAGAAATTGTAGTCGTGATATTTGCCGACGCCGTCGATCAGCAGATCCTCCTTCTCCCAGACCATGTCCTGTCGCACGTATTCGGCCATTTCGAAATCCGGCGTCAGTTGAATGGCGTTGGTGGGGCAGGCCTCCTCGCAGAATCCGCACATGATGCAGCGGGAAAAATTGATGCGAAAGAACTCCGGGTACCAGCGGCCGTCCTCGGTTTCCGCCTTCTGCAAGGCGATGCAGTCCACCGGACAGGCCACGGCGCAGAGATTGCAGGCCACGCAACGTTCCTCGCCGTCGGGGTCGCGGCTGAGAATGATGCGGCCGCGCCAGCGGGGGAACATGTATGGCTGCTCGTCGGGGTATTGCACGGTGTCCGCCTTGACGAACAACTTGCGGAACACGCCCCACAAGGTGACCGCCTGACTGAGCAGCGTGTCCTTTATCAGTTTGAACATGCGCCTCCCCCTCCCCTACATCGTACTCAGCACTACCGCGCCGGTGACCAGCAGGTTCAGCAGCGACAGCGGCAGCAGGAAAAGCCAGCCGTAGCTCATGAGCTGGTCATAACGCGGCCGCGGCAGCGCCGCGCGCATCAGGATGAAAAACAGGATGAAGAATCCGGCCTTGAGCGAGAACCAGACGATCGGCGGCAGAAACGCCGGCCCGAGCCAGCCGCCGAAAAACAGCACGGTGATCAGCGAGGATACGAGCACCAGGCCGAGATATTCGCCGACGAAAAACATGCCGAACTTCATGCCCGAATATTCGGTGTGATAACCCGCGCAGATTTCCTGTTCGGCCTCGGGAATGTCGAAAGGCAGCCGGTGGCTCTCGGCGACGCCGGCGATCAGGAAGATGAGAAAACCGATGAACTGCGGAACGATATACCAGCCGTCGGCCTGGGTTTCGACGATCTCGCGCAGATTGAAGCTGCCCGCCAGCACTACCACGCCAAGCAGCGAAATGCCCATGAAGACTTCGTAGCTGACCATCTGCGCCGCCGCGCGCAAGCTGCCGAGCAAGGCGTACTTGTTGTTCGACGAAAGGCCGCCCAACATCACGCTATAAGCGCCGAGCGAGGCCATCGCCAAAACGAACAGCACGCCGACGTTCGAGTCGATGACGCCGACTTCGGGCGTGAAAGGGATCACCGCGAAACTCATCAATACGACGATCATGATGATCGCCGGCGCGAGCACGAAGGTGAGCCGGTCGGCGAACGGCGGCACCCAGTCTTCCTTGGTGAAGATCTTGATCATGTCGGCGACGACCTGCATGATGCCGAACCAGCCCACGCGGTTCGGCCCGAGGCGTTCCTGCCAGAAACTCAGCATCCGCCGCTCGACCCAGATCAGCAAGGCGGCGAGCACGATCACCGCCAGCAGAATGCTGGCGATGCTCAAGGCCGATCCGACCGCGAAAGTAAACATCGCCTATCGCTCCTGCCGCGGCCGGGCCAAATCGGAAACGATCAGTTCGCCGAGGCCGCGGCCCTCGAGGGGTTCCGCCGGCGCCAGATCGACTCGCGTACCGAGCCCGTGAAAATCGATTTCCGCGTCGCCGACATGCAGGGCCGCCGCGCCGGGGCTCATTTGCGTGCGAATGCATGTCAGCGCGATTGCTTCAATGCCTCCCCCGCTCAGCCTCACGCCCTGGCCCTGTTGCAGACCGTGCCGCTCCGCATCCGCGGGTGAAATCGCCAGGTAGGCGCCGGTCATGCGCGCGCGTATCGCCTCGCTGCGCGAGGACAGTTCCTCGCTGCCGAATATCTGGAAGGCGGGCAGCAATTCGAGGCCGCTACCGTCTCCGTTCGCCGGAACAGGCTGGTATTCGCCGTTTTCCGATTTCTTCTCCAGCAATAATGTGCCGCCATGTCCCTGGCGCAAGGGACCGTTGATCTCGTCCTGGAACTTGCTGATGCTCTGGTTCGAATTCCATTGCGGAGCCCAGGACGAAGCCAGAATCGTCGCGTCGCGCCGGGGCGGGACGCCTTCCATCGAAAACGCCAGCGCGGACTCGGGGTCCTGGGCCTGTTTCGGTTCGTGCACGTTCAGATTCGCCTGCATCGCGGTCCTGCCGCTATAGCGTTCGGACTGGCGCGGCACCTTGATGCCGCTGGGCAGATTCGACGTGTCGGGCAATACTTCGCCCAGTTTCGCGAATGCCGCGACCGAACCCGCGCAGTCGAGCAGCGCCTGGCGGAAATGCTCGAAATCTCCGGTCCACTGCCAGGCCGGACGCGCCGCGCTATGGTTGCGATGCACCTGGTAGGCGAGTTGCGCCCTGCCCTCGTAATTCACATAACTTGTCTGCTGTTCGGAGAACGCGGTGACGGGAAGCACAAGGTCCGCTTTCGCCGTCGTGCGGTTGGGCAGCAGATCGAGCACGGCGGTCTTCCCGGCGGTGTCCAGGGCCGCGTCGACCTGGGCGTGGGGGGCGCGGCGGTAAAGATCGTTCTCAAGCACGATGACATTGGCCGCCTCGCCGGAACTCAATTTGCGCAAGGCTTCGCCGAGACTGTTTTCCTGCCGGGTCATCAGGTGCAGGCCCATGCTGTTGACTTCGGCCGTCAGCAGGCAGAGATCCACCGGCGCCGCGTTGCCCCCAGGGTTTACACGATCAGCGCGGCGCTTCCGCAAGGCCTCGGCGATACTGGCAGCGGCCTTGATCAGATCGCTATTGCCGCTGCCCGTCCCGGTGACGATCAGCGGCCTGCGTGCCGCGAGCAACTGTCCGGCGACCCGCTCGAGCGATTCATGTCCCCCTGCTGCCTCCGATGCGGATGCGTCGATCCGGCCGGCCAGTTCAATAGCGTTCCGCACGAGCCCCGAAGGCGTGTCGATGACACGATCCGACGCCACGTCGTCCAGCCTGGTTGCGCCGCAGGCAAATATGCAAAGCGGGCTGCGTTCCTGCTGGGCGAGTTCCCGCACCGCGGCGTCCTGCCAGCGTGGAATATTGGCGCCATCGGCCAGTTCCAGCGCCTTGTTGCGCACCGACTGGCGCAGGGCGAGTGCGATTCGCGGCGCGGTATTGGTGACGTCTTCGCCGAGTACGAGCACGGCGTCGGCCTGCTCGATCTCCCGGATCGAAGGATTGTGGAAACGCGGATCGCCCGCGAGTTCGGCGGCCAGTTGCATGCAGGCGTGTTCGGCGTCGGAATAGCCGGCATGGAAATTCTCTTCGCCGACCAGCTTGCGCAAGGCGAAATTGGCTTCGTTTCCGGCCCGCGGCGAGCCTATTCCTATAGCGCCGCCCGCGATCTCGCGCAATTGCCGCCCCGCCGCTTCCGCGTCGAGTTCCTTGCCCGCACCATCGAACGGAGCCGCAAGGCGCGCGGCGTCGTTCACATAGCCCGTGCCGAAACGGCCGCGGTCGCAGATGAAATAGCCGTTCAACTCGCTGTGATAGCGATTGACGACGCGGCGCAATTCCCCGTAGCGCTCGCCCGGCGCGATGTTGCAGCCCACGCCGCAGCCGGTGCAGATCGAAGGCGCGGTCTGCAGGTCCCATTTGCGCGTGTAGTTCTCGCTGAAAACCTTGTCGGTGAAGACCCCGGTAGGACAAACCTCGACCAGGTTGCCGCTGAATTCGCTTTCCAGCGTGCCTTCCCGGTGGCGCCCGAAATAGGTGAAATGATGCGAGGCCTGGGCCGAGAGATCTTCCCCGCCGGCGTACTCGTTATAGAAGCGTACACAGCGATAACAGGTGATGCAGCGATTCATCTCGTGATTGATGAAGGGGCCGAGATACTGGTTGCGGTGCGTGACCTTCTTCTTGTCGTAGCGGCGATAATTGTGGCCCGACATCAGGGTCATGTCCTGCAGATGGCATTCGCCGCCTTCCTCGCAAACCGGGCAGTCGTGAGGATGACTGATCATCAGGCTCTCGATGACGCCGGCGCGGAAGGCCTTCGCCTCGGGATCTTCGATGGAAATCCTCGCGCCGGGCTGCACCGGGGTCATGCAGGCCATGGTCATTATGCCGGCGCTGTCTTCCGCGTCGCGATATTGCTTGACCGCGCATTGGCGGCAGGCGCCCACCGAGCCCATACAGGGATGCCAGCAGAAATATGGCAGGTCCATGCCCAGCGTCAGGCACTCCTGCAACAGGTTGCTGCCGGCGTTCACCTCGCAGGTGACGCCGTCTATCGTGATTTCCACTTTTGCCTTGTCAGTCATTTATTGCCAGTAATCAATTCTTGTACGGACACCGCTTTTCCGTGATATGCCGCTCGAAATCCTCGCGGAAATAGCGCAGGCCGCTGCCCAGGGGCGCGGTGGCGCCGGGCGCGAGTGCGCAGAAAGTCTTGCCGGGACCCATGTAGTCGACGTGCTCCTCGAGTATCGCAAGGTCCTTGTGCGTACCGTTGCCGCGCTCGAATTCGCGGAAGATCTCGTCGACCCAGGGCAATCCGTCTCGGCATGGCGTGCAATAGCCGCAGGACTCATGGGAGAAGAACGTCATCAGGTTGCCGATCATGCCCACCGGACAGGTCTTGTCGTCGAGCAGGATCAGGGTGCCGGTGGCGAGCCTGCTGCCGGCCCCGGCGATATCGTCGTAATCGAGATTCAGATCGAGATGTTCCGGCAGCATGAAATCCGTGGAACCGCCGCCTGGCAGGAAAGCCTTCAATTTCAGGCCGTCGCGCATGCCGCCGCCATAGACTTCGAGCAATTCGCGGATCGGCGTGCCCAGGGGCAGTTCCCAGCAGCCGGGCGTGCGCGCCTTGCCGCTGATGCCGAACAGCTTGGTGCCGTGGTCGTTGCCTTTCGTCAGGCTGCGATACCAGTCGATGCCCCAGGCGAGGATGCCGGGCAGATTGCAGATCGTTTCCACGTTGTTGACGATGGTCGGCTTGCCCCAGAGTCCGCTGACCTGGGGAAAAGGCGGCTTGGCGCGCGGGTTGGCGCGCTTGCCCTCAAGCGCGTTGAGCAGCGCGGTCTCCTCGCCGCAGATATAACGACCGGCGCTGGTATGCATGATGATGTCGAGATCGAAGCCGGTGTCGAGAATATTGCGGCCGAGATAGCCGCGTTCGTAAGCTTCCGCCAGCGCCTTGCGCAGGATGCGTTCCGAATCGGTGTATTCGCCGCGCAGGAAGATATAGGCCTTGCTCGCCTGGATCGCGTAGGACGCGATGATCATGCCGTCGATGAGCAGATGCGGATCGCCTTCCATCAGCAGGCGGTCCTTGAAGGTGCCCGGCTCCATTTCGTCGGCGTTGACGACGAAGTATTTCTGTTTCGGCGCCTTCTCTCCCATGGGCACGAAACTCCATTTCAGGCCGGTGGGAAAGCCCGCCCCGCCGCGTCCTTTCAGGCCCGATTCCTTGACCCGGTCGAGCACGTCGGCCGGCTCGAGACCGCGGGCGATCGCGTGCAGGCCGTGATAACCGCCGGTGGCCTCGTAGGCGCCCAGGTCGAGCGGCGGACGCGAGAAATCGATATTCCTGGTCAGGGGGTTGCTAACCACGATCAGTCCCGCCCTTTCCGATAGCGCGCGAAAATCTCGCCGAGGTTTTTTTCGTCCAGATTTCGATGCTGATCCGGCCCGACCATCATTACCGGCGCCCGGTCGCAATCGCCGAGGCAGGGAACCGGGATCAAGGTGAATTCGCCGTCTTCGCTGGTTTCGCCGTAATCGATGCCGAGTTCCCCGGAAATCTTCTCCTTGACCTCATCGCAGCCCATGATCCAGCAACTGACGCTCTTGCAATAAAGAATCACGTTTCTGCCGACAGGCTGACGATAAATCAGGTTGAAAAAGGTCGCCACGCCTTCGAGTTCCGCCACCGGCAGGCCGAGATATTCGGCGACGGCGAGCAGCGATTCGTCGGACACCCAGCCGCGATGTTTCTGGACGATCTTCAAGGCTTCCAGGCCCACGGCGCGGGTGTCCGGATACAGCGTGCGCTCGTGTTCGATCTCGGCGACTTCCTCTTCATTGAGGTAATCCGCCGGCAAGGCCGTCGAGGCGATCAGTGTTTCACTCACATTGCTCATCGATGCCCGCCCCCTAGCGATCCACGTCGGCCATGACGAAATCGATGCTGGCGATGATCGCGATCAGGTCAGCGACCATGAAGCCGTTGCTGATATGCGGAATCATCTGCAAATGGGCGAAGGACGGCGTGCGGATTCGCGTGCGATAGGAACCGCCGCTGCCATCGCTCACCAGGTAGTAGCTGTTGATGCCCTTGGTCGCCTCTATCGACACGGTGACTTCGTCGGGCGGTATCACCGGCCCCCAGCTTACGCTGAGGAAGTGGTTGATCAGGGTCTCGATGTCGCGCAGGGTTTCTTTCTTGCGCGGCGGCGTGGTCAGCGGATGGTCGGCCTTGTAATGGCCGCCAGGCATGTTGTCGAGGCATTGCTTGATGATGCGCAGGCTCTGCCGCATTTCCTCGACCCGTACCGCGCAGCGGTCGTAGCAATCGCCGTTGACGGCTATGGGCACGTCGAATTCGAAATCCTCATAGCCTGCATAGGGCCGCTGCTTGCGGAAATCCCATTCCAGGCCCGTGGCGCGCAGGCCGGCGCCGGTAACGCCCCAGTCGAAGGCGGACTGCGTATCGTAGACGCCGACGCCCTGTGTGCGCCGCTTGAGGATGCCGTTATTGAGCACCATGCTGTCGTATTCGTCGATCCGCGGCGGCATGAATTCGAGCAGTTCGCGTACGCGCATGTCCCAGCCTTCGGGCAGATCCTGTGCCACGCCGCCGATGCGGAACCAGCCCGGATGCATGCGCGCGCCGCAGATCGACTCGATGATGTTGAAGATGCGTTCGCGCTCGACGAACATGTAGAAGATCGGCGAAAGCTGACCCACGTCCTGGGCGAAAGTGCCATAGAACAGCAAGTGGCTGCAGATGCGAAACATCTCTGCCAGCATGATGCGGATCACCCTGGCGCGCTCGGGCACTTCGATGCCCGCCATCTTCTCCACCGCCATCACGTATGGCAGGTTGTTCATCACGCCGCCGAGGTAATCGATGCGGTCGGTGTAGGGAATGAAGGTATGCCAGGATTGCCGCTCGGCCATCTTTTCCGCGCCGCGGTGGTGGTAACCGATATCGGGCACCGCGTCGATGAGAATCTCGCCGTCAAGTTGCAGCGCGATGCGGAAAGCGCCATGGACGCTGGGGTGATTGGGGCCGAGATTGAGAAACATGAATTCCGAATCTTCGGACTTCCGCTTCATGCCCCATTGTTCGGGATTGAACAGCAGGGCATCCTGCTCGTAGCCCGCCTGGTCGTCGTCGAGCGAATACGGGTCCATTTCCGTCGCCCGGGCCGGATGTTCCTTGCGCAGGGGGTGGCCTTCCCAGGTCGGCGGCAGAATCAGCCGGTAGAGGTTCGGGTGGCCTTCGAAATTGATGGCGAACATGTCCCAGGCTTCGCGCTCGTACCAGTTCGCGGCGGGCCAGAGTCCGGTCACGGTCGGTATGTTCAGATCCGCGTCCATCAGCGGGACCTTGACGCGGAAATCGCAATTGCCGGAAAAGGACATCAGGTGGTAGACGACGGTGAATTCGCTCGGCGGCTGGCCTTCACGGTGAACGCGCATGCGCTCGTCGATGGCGGTCAGGTCGAACAGCATCTCGAAGCGCGGCCCGCCGGTCCCGTCACGCAATTCGCGCAGGAACTTCACGACGTCGCCGCGGTCCACCCAGGCGGTCGGAATGCCGTCGCAGGTGAATTGCTCGGCGATAATGCGGCCCGCGAATCTTGCCTGCAATTCAGCCGGGATCAGGCTGGCTGCGGCTGTCGGGCTGATTGCGGTCGCGACTGGCATGTCGTTGAATGTCCCGTCTCTTTCCCTGAAATTCAGACGCGATCGGGAGAGCGCAATTCGGTCGCGGCGATCCGCTCGGCCTGGCGAAACTCGCGTTGCACTGTCCTCGGTTTCTTCTGGATGACGCCCTGGTCGTTGATGACCCAACTCAGCGGCCTGCGTTGCTTGCCGACCTGTTCCTGCAGCAGGATCAGTCCCTGGAGCAGGGCTTCCGGGCGCGGCGGGCAGCCGGAAACGTAAACGTCGACGGGCAGGAACTTGTCGACCCCCTGGACTACGGAATAAATATCGTACATGCCGCCGGAATTTGCGCAGGAACCCATGCTGATCACCCATTTGGGCTCGAGCATCTGGTCGTAGAGCAGTCGCACTACGGGCGCCATCTTGCGGAACACGGTGCCGGCGATGACGATCATGTCCGCCTGCCGCGGCGTGCCGCGTATGACTTCGGCGCCGAAACGCGCCAGGTCGTGGCGGGCGGTAAAGGCGGTCGCCATTTCCACGTAACAGCAGGAAAGGCCGAAATTGAACGGCCAGATCGAGTTCTTGCGGCCCCAGGCGATCATGTCCTCCAGCCTGGCCATGACGACATTGCGGCGCAGGAATTCGTCCATGCTCGCGCCGCCGGGCAGACCCGACGAAGCTTCCTCGGCCTTCTGCAATTGCCAACTCACAGGTGGAACGCCTTCTTGTTGGTCACGCCGCCGGCGCCGCGCAATTCGCGCAGTTCGCGCCGCTGGATGCCGGTGCGCCAATCCAGGGCGCCGACGCGCCAGAGATAGAACAGCGCGGCAAGCAATATTGCGACGAAAACGAAGATCTCGATGAATCCGACCCAGCCGGTTTCGCGCACGGAAACCGCCCAGGCGAACAGGAAAACGACCTCAAGATCGAAAATGATGAACAGGATCGCCGGCAGATAGAAATGCACCGAGGTGCGGAATTGGGCCGAACCGATGGAAACGATGCCGGACTCGAAAGGCGTATCGGTGTATTTGCGGGAGGCGCTCTGCCCGAGAAAATACGACAGGCCGAGCATGAGGCCGACGATCGCCAGCACGGCGGCGGCGTAAAAGAAAAAAGGTGCTAACTCGCTCATGGATGACGACGCCGAAATCGGTCCGGGAATGTACACGGAACGGCGGTTCAAGGCAAGCGAGATCTTGAGAGCGTACAGCACTCACACGGCATCCAGCCTGTTGACAATAGGCACACAAAATGCGAGCCTTTGCCCCATGGACGGGTTCGACTGGGATGAAGCCAAGAACGAGTTATTGCAAAGGACGCGCGGCGTCGGATTCGAGGATGTGATTTTTCATATCCAGAATGGCGACATTCTCGACATCGTTCGGCATTCCAACGAATCCCGGTATCCGAATCAACGGATAATCGTCCTGAACATGGAAGGCTACGCTTACCTTGTCCCGTATGTTGACCGGGAAGGAGTATGGTTCCTGAAGACAATCATCCCAAGCAGGAAAGCGACCAGAGAGTACCTGAGATGAAAAAAAGTCTTGATTTTGACCAGGAGGAAGTGGAAATTCTCCGGGATTTCGAGCACGGAGAATTGACGGGCATCAGAAATTTCGAGGAAGAGAAACGCCGCATGGAGACCGCGGCCCGCGATTTCCTGAAAAAGGACCGGCGCATCAATATCAGGATTTCTTCCCGCGACCTTGAAAATCTGCAAAAAAGAGCCGCAAAGGAAGGCATGCCCTATCAGACGCTGATTTCCAGCACTTTGCACAAATACGTTACCGGAAAGCTGAAACCGGTCGAATAGCGCGACCGCGCTGACTCATTGCCGAGACTCTTCCGCGGCATGGCAATCGCGTTGCCGGCACAGCGTAAAATTGCGTACATGCGCGTAAGCGATTATTGCCGCCCCTGCCACGGTTAAGATCTTTTCGCCAAGTTCTCCTGTCGCCTCTTCACCCAGAATCGGCACGAGGAATAGCACCAGAAGACCGAACAGTCCGATGATAAGAATGTCGAAACTGCGATGCTTGCGGCAGCCAAGGGTCAGGGCAAACAGGCTGGTCGGAAGCACGAGGAAGAGAACCGTATAGTGGAAAGTCTCGTCTTCCAGGAAAGTCGCTCCCAGCGCCGGAATCATGGCGATGGCCACAGGCGTGAGCAGGCAATGGATCACGCAAACCAGCGACAGGCCTATAGCCGCCTTATCCACTCTTGCAGTTGACGCTTGCACGGTCATTCACTTGTTCCTTGGAATTGCGGCCGCTGTCGGAGGCTGACGCTTGAGACAGGCTCCGCACGAAACAAGCGAGGGTAGTAGTACTCTCTCAGCGCCTTGTGGAAGCCGCGCACTTGCCGTTCATAGGTCAGGGTCGCCGCCACATCGGTATCGGCAAGCGCCTGCATTGCACGCTCGGCCAGCGCCGGCGGCGACAGCCAGGCAAGCGATCCCGACAATCTGTCCCGCCTGACGCGACCATCGCGATAAGCCTGCGACAGAGGTTCGACGGTCTGATCGCCCACCTGCTGAAAGGCGTAATACCACTTCCACTCGAACGGTTGGCTGACTTCCGTGTAATCCGCCCATTCCGGGTGGCGCTCGATGAATGGATCCATCGTTGCGGCTTTGGGCAGATCCCAGGCGTCATTGACTGCCTCTCTCTGGGTTAACAGGATTTCACCCCCATCCGGCAACGGCACGGCGGCCTCCACCGAAATCTTGATAGCTGCCGGAACGATCACGGCGAGGGCCAGCCAGGCGCCGACCAGCGCGGTCAGATTGACCGGGCTGCTCCAGCCGTAACGGTCGACCAGGGCGCACACGCCCCACCAGAACGCGATGTGCAAGATCACGATGAGGCTTGCCGGAACCAGGGTCGATGCGCCGGCCCCGCCAAGCAGACCGCCGGCCCAGAGCGGACCGATGAGGCATAGCGCCAACGCGCCAACGCGCAGGGCCGCCCGTGCGAACCAGGGGCTCCCCTGACTTGCCGCGGTCGCGCTGAGCAATTCATAACGGCCCGCGGTGCGCTCGGCGGAGCGCAGGTCATGCAACAGGAGAATCAGCAACAGCGGAGCGAGCAAATTCGCGGCGAAAGCGAAGTCGAACCGGCCGATCAGGGCAAAGTCCGGGTTTTCCGCGTCGGTCTCGTAAATCTGGCCTTCCAGCGCCAGCGCGCGAATCTGGTGTTTCCAGGGAGAGGTGTCGCGTTGGCCCAGCGCGGCGAAAGCGAAATCCGACGGCGAATCCCAGGTGAGGTGGAATGTGTAATACGCCACATCGCCCCAGTCCTGGTACAGCGTATCGAGCACTTCCCGTTCCGCGCGATCGATTTCGATCAATTCGTTCAGGACCGTGCGTTGCGTGGCGATTTCACGCAGGCCGAGGACCACCGACAAACAGGCGACAAGCAGCGCGATTCCCAGCCAGAGCAAAGCCGCCCGGTCACTGGCGAGAAAGCGGATTTCCCGGACCAGTCCGCTCATGGCTGCATTCTTCGCGCGGCGCGGACGCCGCCGGCCGTCAGCAACAGCAACCAGGCGGACAGCATGCCCAGAGGGGCGCCGGCGCGAGCCAGGCGTTCATCGGCGGCAGCGGGCTGGAAGGAGAATTCATCGAGGACATCCCAGTTTTCGGCTGACATCCGCGTGCGCCGCTGGGCTTCTTCGTCGATGCTGCGGTTGATGTCGACGACGTAGTCCAGTTGCTCGACATGTACGCGATTGAGGCCCTGCACGAAATCGAAGCGCACATCCTCCGCTTCGCGCAGGAAACGATGGTGCGTCGCGAGATCGGTTCCCGACAGCGCGCGGGAGCCCGCGGAAACCGCCACCACCGGCGAAAGCCAGCCGAAAGATTCGGCGAATCGCGCCTGGCGCGTTTCAAGGTCCATGCGCTCTTCAGCGAATCGGTTCATCACCTCGGTCACATCGGCCTCCGCAACCTCCGCGACGACGCCGCGAAAATTGACCGGCAGGTCTTCCACGCGTTCCACATCGTATTGGACAAGCAGATTCGCCCGAAGCTGCAGGAACTGGGGAGCGCCGGCATTGTGTCCGTCGCCGACTTCCCGCAGTTCCGCCTGCATGCGCAGGTCGGTCTCGATTTTGCCTGGCGCGGGCATCGCCGAAACGGCGGATTCAACCGCCATCCGCGGAACGATCAGGGCGGAGGCGAGCCAGAACAACGCCAGAATGCCGAGCGAGAGCGCGCGCGACCGGACCATGGCCGAGACGAGCAGAATCAGCCCGCACCAGACAAACAGATAAAGCGCGTAGAGGCCGATGACGCCAAAACTCGCCAGCAGCGTCTCGCCCCGGACGACAGCCGCGGCCGATACGATCGCCAGCGGCAACAGCAGCGCCAGCGTGACTCCCGCCAGGGCGATCCATTTGCCCGCGTACAACTCGTTTCCCGTCACGCCCTGGGCCAGCAGCGGCGCAAGCGTGTTCTCTTCGCGCTCGCGAATGAAGACGCCATGGCCGATGGCGATCAGCAGCAGCGGCACGAACAATTGATAAACCAATGCCGCGGTCAGCCCCTGGAAGCCGCCGAGATCGGCGCCCGCCCTCGCATCGGCGAACATTGCCGAATTCTGCCGGTGGCCTTCCAGGAATATCGATTGCCCGGTGACCGAGTCGACGCCGGGGTCGATCATCGCAAGCGGCGGAGGCGTACGGAATACATAATGCCCGTAATGCACCATTCTGTGTGGATGGCGGTCCGGCTGGGACAGAAAAGTCTCTTCCGCCTGCGCCTGCTGTTCGGAGCGATGCCGATACTCTTCACTCATCCTTAGCGAGGTTGCGATGCTGACGGCTGCCAGTAACAGAGCGAAAATCAGCAACGTAACCAGTGCAAGCCGCGATCTCAGCCACAGTCGCGACTCTTCCCGCGCGATCGAGAATACTCTGCTCATCGTCATGCTCCAGCGTGTTGGGCAAAAGCGGCATGCACCGCCTCGGTGTCGATCCGGTCCATGCCTGCCGGCCGGTCGAAGGCGCCGACAAGTACGCCGTTCTGCAACAGGTCGATGCGGTCGGCTACATGGCATGCGCCATAGACATCGTGGGTGACCAGGAGAATGGTTCGGCCTGCCTCGGCCAGATCCCGGGCCAGCCGGTTGAACTCGTCGATCGCCACGGGATCGAGACCCGAGGTCGGCTCGTCCAATAACAGGATCGGCGTATCCCGCAGGATCGCCAGGGCGATCGCCACCTTCTGACGCATGCCCTTGGAATAGGTTTCCATTCGCATGCCTCGCGCCTCGGTTTGCAATGCCACCCGGTCCAGGGCTTCATCGAGCGTTTCCCGGCCGGTGTCAGTCCCTGCAAGCGAAAGGAAATAGCGGAGATTCTCGTAGGCGCTCAAGTGGCCATACAAAGTAGCCGCCTCGGGCAGGTAGGCGATGGCCTGCCGGGCGGCGCTTACGTTTTCGCTTACGTCGCGCCCCTGAACCTGCACATTTCCCGACTCCGGCGCAAGGAAGCCAAGAAAGGTCAGCAAGGTGGTTGACTTGCCGGCGCCGTTACCTCCCAGCAAGGCATGTATCTCCCCTTGCTCGATGCTGAAGGAGACGTCCTTCAGCACTTCCTGGCCGGAGCGCATTACGCTGAGTGACTGAGCTGCGAGCATGGACATCATTTGACTCCTGAATCAAGGCTGGAACGTATAGGCCACCGTGACATGGAAATGACGCGGTGCGCCCGGCTCTACCCAAACGTCCGCATAGGAATTGGTGTAATACACCTCGTCGAATGTGTTATCCAGGTCAAAGCGGATCATCAAACGCTCAGTGGGCGCGATCTGGCCAAAGAATCGTGCGGTGGTATAACGGGGCAAATAGAAGTCAAAGGCGGTAAACCCTAGCCGCTCGCCGGTGTATTGAACGCCGGCGCCCACTTGCGCCGGCATGCCTCCCAGCTCGAAATCCTGGCTGAAATGCACGTTCGCCTGTTGTTCCGGCGAGTTGATGAGCGGGTCGCCGGCTTCAATGACCGCGCCCCAGTCGGCTTCGAGACTGGTGGTGGTAAAAACCGCGTCGGCATAGGCGTAGGACAACCACAGCCTGGCGCCGCTCCCGAACGCCAGGTCCGCGTCGATTTCAAACCCGCGGCTGCGCGCTTTGCCTGCATCGTGAGAAAACCACCCCAGCGCCTGGGCCTCCGGCCGATCGTCGTTCACCAGAATGTTGCTTTGGTCCACCCGGAACAGCGCGAAGGTGAGAGAACCGGAGACCTCTTCGTAAAATTGCGCCATATCCAGTTTCAGCCCGACCTCCGCGGACTCGGTGAGGTTGGGATTGAACTGGTTGCCTCGATAGTCGGACCCCGGTTGTTGGCGGAAGCCTTCGCCGTAGGAAGCATAGAGGCTGGCGCCGTCGTTTATCGAGTAGACCGCGCCGAATTGCGGTGAGACGCGGCTATCCGAAGTCGTACTCGTAGACGGGGGCGTCCTGAGCAGGTTGGTCAGATCCTGCTCGAAGTCATCCCAGCGCAAACCCAGGCGAACCTGCAGCCGATCCGTGACGTCGATCTGGTCCTGTATGTAAAAGCCGAATCCGTCCAGGTTTTCGTCCCGGTTCGTGTTTGGCCCGGGCGCCGGCCGCGGAGACTGACCGTAGACCGGATTGAACACGTCCAGGAAAAGATAGGCCGCCGGATCGAGCGTGTCGATATCCGTACTCCCCGGAAACCACCCCGGCCGGTAACGCTGGATAAACCAGTTCAGGTCGAAACGGTCGAAGTCGGCGCCCACAAGCAGTCTGTGACGAAGCGCGCCCGACTCGAACTCACCCGCAAGTTCGGCCCGGGCCACGAAATACTCCGACTCGAAGTTCCGATAACGGAAAAATCGCGACAGGGTTCGTCCGTCCAGGAAGTATGTCTGGCGTCCGCCGAAGTTCGTTTCGGATGCGTTGCCTTCAAAAGACGTATCCCGATACCCAAGACCGGCAAGAAGGCTCCAGTTGTTGGAAAAGTTGTGCTGGACTTCGAACTGGTGACCCAGCACCTCGGTCTCGATGGGACCGTCGCCGGGCTCGCCGACGAAAGTCTCGCGTGGCGTGAAACCGTACTCTTCCGAATAGGCGACGCCTCGATCGAAGGGAATCTCCTGATTTGTGTATTCCAGTTCGTAAGTCAAGCTGGTTGCATCGGAGATAGCCCAGGCGATCGACGGATAAAGGCCCGTACGCGCTGTTTCAACCGTTTCCCTGAAGCTCTCCGCATCCTCCTGGAATCCCACGATGCGCAGCCCGAGCTCGTCATTGGTTCCCGCCGTGGTTTGGAAATCCCCTTCGAAACGCCTTTGATTCCAGCTCCCGAAGGTGGCTCGGAAGTCCCCCAAGGTCTCGAATTGCGGTCGTTTGGTCACAAGATTTACCGTGCCGCCAGGCTCGCCGCGTCCAAACAGCGCCGAGCGCGGCCCCTTGAGCACTTCCACGGACTCGATGCCCACCAGGTCCCGCGGGCCGGCAAACCCGCGGCCCGCATTGAATCCGTTGACCAGAAATCCGCTCGGCAGATTGATGTCTCCGTAGAAGCCGCGAATCGAAAAGCTGTTCCACAATCCGCCGAAGTTGTTCTGGCGCGCAACGGACGCCGATAGATCCAGCGCCTGATTGAGGTTTATCGCGCCGGCTTCGCGAAGCAGGTCTTCATCGATTAACTGGTCCGCCGACGGTTTTTCCAGATCGTCGAAATTTCCCCGATACGCGCGGCGCTCGCCCAGTACGAAAATCTCCTCCAGGACTTCCTCGCCGTCGCCTGTCTGTGTTGATTGCGCCGCAACGGGCAGCGCGCATGGAACCGTGAGTGCGGCAGCGAACGTGAGCGCCACCGGCTTGAATATGTAATTGGTCATTTGTTGCCTCGATCCGTAAACGTTTGAAATGCTGCAAAGGCAACTGCGCGAAGTGCGCAGAAGCTCGTGGTAGTGCGAAAATCAAAGCGTTCTAGATCGAGGGAGGACCCGTGGGCGGAGGTCGAATCAGGCGCAGGCGCTTCAGCGGCGCCTGTCTCGCGGATTGAGTTTCGGCAGAGGCCGCGGCGACGAACATTGGCGCGGTGAGATTCGCGGCCGGCACGAGTCCTTCCTGCTCGTCGGCCAGGATCGCGATACAGGCAACGCCATTATGCTCGTGGGGAAGCGAACCGAATTCGCTCGCATGCGCAACGGAGATCGTTTGCCCGGCGAGGAAAAGGACTACCCCGAGCTTCAGTATCCAATTGTGCCGAGCGATTGAGGACATGCCGGCATTCTACACAAGTCGGATTCCTTCGCAAAATCACTCTGTGTGCAGAGAAATCTATCGTTCCCGATACCTGGTGAATGCAGGGCTGGCGTAGTGGCGCCACCCGTCTACGCTGTCGGCGCAGATCAGCAACACCGGCAGCCCGGCGGTTTCGGCGAATTCGATGCCTTCCGCCAGACCCATCACCATGAGCGCAGTGGCGAGGGCGTCCGCCCTGGCGGTGGATAAATCGATAACGTAGGCGGCGGCGGGTTCGTTGCCCGCGGGACGACCGCTGCGTGGGTCGATCTGGTGCGAGTAGCGCTCGCCGTCGCGTTCGAAAAAATTGCGGTAGGAACCGGAACCTGCGACGCCGAGCCTTTGGCCGCGATTCGAAATTACGCCGTAGAGGCTCGAAGCATCCGCATCCGGAGCTTCCAGTGCCGCCAGCCAACTGCGGAAACCCGGCTTGCGGCCGGCGATTTTCAATTCGCCGCCAATTTCGAGGAAATAGTCATCAAAGCCCTGCTCTTCCAGCACTTCGGCCATGCGGTCCACCGCATAACCCTTGGCGACAGCGCTCAGATCGATGTAAACCTCCGCCAGCCGGGTCGCGGTCCGCGTGGATTCATCGAGAAGCAGCTTGTCATGGCCCGTGCGGGCGAGCGCCGCGGCGATCTCATCGTCATCGGGAAAATCGGTGGCGATGACATCAATCGGGGCCCGCGGCCCGAAACCCCAAAGATTCACCAGCGCCCCGGCGGTTGCATCGAAAGCGCCTTCGGTAAGCGCCGAGACATCGGCAGAAAGTTGCAACACCTCAAACAACTCGCCCGAAACCGGCATCGCCACACCAATCGGCTGCCGGTTAAGACGAGAAAGTTCGGAATCCGCTTCCCAGGTAGAAAACACCTCCCGGTCCAAGCGGTCGAGCAGTAATTCAAAACGTGGCGGCGGCTCCGCAGCCTCCCCGCCCCAGGGCCGGACGACCCATTGCGCCGACCACGAGGTGCCCATGGTG
>CAZUSL010000016.1:0-5443 GCA_964622925.1 uncultured Pseudohongiella sp.
CCGCTCAAGCCCGGCGCGGAGGCGGCCGCCGGATAGCCGCGGCGCGGCCTTGCGCTCCGGTCGCTACGCTCCCTGCGCGCAAGGCCGAAGGGGACATCTCTGCTTTGGAGAAAAGGGGACATTTCTGCTTTGCTTTGACACCGGACAGGGAGAGAATTGACGGGACACAATCCGCCCATTAATCTTGGCCGGCTATCCAATTTCCCGAAACGAGGCACCAAACGATGACGCGCAAGCTGCACAAGACACTTCTCGCTTTCTTCTTCCTCCTGGCATCGACCGGCGCCCTTGCCCAGGACGAGTCGCTGATGACTTATGACATGGCCATGCAGGCGATGGCCGCAACGGAAGCCTATGCCCGCGATCAGGGCTGGAACGTGACCATTCTCATTACCGATCAGAACAACAATCCGGTCATGCTGCATCGCATCGACGGCGCGGGCGGACGCACTTTTGAATTCGCTTCCCGCAAGGCGCTCGTGGTGAACGAAACGGGAATTTCCTCAGGTGAATACGGCCGGCGGGTCGGAGCCGGCGAAATGGAAGAAATCGAAGGCGGCGTTACCTTTGCCGGCGGCGTTCCGATTTTCGTCAACGGCCAGCGCGTCGGCGCGATAGCCGTCAGCGGCGTCACTGCCGCGCAGGACGAAGAAGCGGCCTTGGCCGGCGTCGAAGCAGTAGGCAGCGCATCCAACTAGTCGACCAGTCGGAGGAAACATGATCAATCCTCATCCATTCAGAGCGCTACTGGCCATTTTCGCCGTCTTCACGGCTGGGGCGGTATTCGCCCAGTCGGCGCCTCCCCCGTCGCCTCCCGCCGATTGGGGACCCGTTTCCATCAATCTGGAAGAAGTCGAGTATCCCTATCCGGTCAGCTACATGGACTTTCGGGTTTACAACCAGGACGTCCGGCTCGCCTACATGGATGTGGCGCCCACCGGGCCCGCCAACGGCCGCACGGTCATCTTCCATCACGGCGGGCTCTATTACGGCTGGTATTGGGAGAAACAGATGGCGGCGCTGAGCGAAGCGGGCTATCGGGTAATCGCCAAGGATCGTCTCGGCTGGGGGAAATCTTCCAAGCCGGTCATCCCCTACAGCATCAACCTCTGGGCTTCCAACACCGCGCGTTTGATGGATCATCTCGGTATCGAACAGGCGGCGGTCGTGGGCCATTCCATCGGCGGCCAGATGGTGACCCGATTCGCCTTCCTTTACCCGGAACGCGCAACGCACGTGGTAACCGTCAACCAGGTTGGTCTTACCGACGGCCGCAAGGGACGTGGTTTTCAGCCGCTTACCGGTGAAGTAGACGTCAATCCGGACATGGACGAAGTCTATGCCGGCCTGCTGCGCTGGGCGGATGGGAACTATGTCAACTGGCATCCGGAGTTCGCCGAACATATGCGAATCCGTTACGGAAACCGGCTGAGCGGCGACTGGCCGCGCATGGCCTACGTGAGCCGGCTGACCGGCCAGATGCGCGGCATGGACACCGTAGTCAACGACTGGCAGCACATCGAGACCAAGACCCTGATACTGGGCGGCGCGGAAGACTACCCGACATACGCCGAAGAAGCGCGGAACGCCGCGGCGATTTTCCCCAATGGCGAGGTCGTCAACATCCCGGGCATCGGTCACAACCCGCATGAGGAAGCGCCCGACATCGTGAACGCGGAACTGATTCGCTTCCTGGGTTCCTGAGAAACAAGAAGCGAAAACCAGAATATGAAAGCAGTGCGCGTGAACGAGTTCGGCGGACCTGAAGTGCTGTCCGTCGAAGAACTGGATGTTCCTTCCCCGGCCGATAACGAAGTGCTGGTAAAGATCGAAGCGGCGGGTCTCAATTACATCGACACTTACCAGCGCTCGGGCCTGTACCAGATTCCGCTGCCCACGACGCTCGGCATGGAAGGCGCCGGCAGCGTCGTCGCGGCAGGCCCCGACGTGAAGAGCCTGAAACCGGGTGACCGGGTCGCATTCACCAATGTCATGGGCGCCTACGCCGACTACGTCAAGACCCAGGAAGACCGGCTTGTGCCCATTCCGGACGGGGTTTCATACGACGAAGGCGCGGCCGCGATGTTGCAGGGCTGCACGGCGCACTATCTGAGCCAGACCACCTACAAGCTGGGCAAGAGCGACCGCTGCCTGATCCACGCCGCCGCGGGCGGCGTCGGCCTACTGATGATCCAGATGGCCAAGAACGCGGGCGCCTTCGTTATCGGCACCTGCTCCACCGAAGCCAAGGCCGAACTCGCTGCGGCCGCCGGCGCCGACGAGGTGATTCTCTATACGAAACAGGACTTCAAGACCGAAGTGAAACGCATCACCGGCGGCGAAGGCGTCACCGTCGCTTACGACTCCGTCGGCAAGGCCACGTTCGAGAACAGCATCGACTGCCTCAGCAAACGCGGCTACATGGTGCTCTACGGCAACGCCAGCGGACCGGTGACCGAGTTCAATCCCGCCAGTCTCGCCGCCAGGGGTTCGCTGTTTCTGACCCGCCCGGCACTGTTCGACTACATCGCCGAGCGCGAGGAACTCATGGAACGCAGCAGCGACGTCTTCAACTGGATCCGCGAGGGTCGCCTGCGCCTGCGGATGGAGCATTTCTACCCGCTCTCGGAGGTCCGCGCCGCCCACGAGGCCCTCGAAGGCCGGCGCACTACCGGCAAGGTGCTACTCAAACCGGAAGGAACATAGCCGCCCGCCGTTCTACCAGATCGACAACGATAAGCAATCGAACGCAACAATCGAGGAAATCTTCATGAAAATCATCAAAATCCTGCTCGCCGCCTGCGCAATGCTGTTCGCCGGCAGTCTGGCCGCCCAGTCTATCGACCTGGGCCGCGGCGAACTGCCGGTCACCGTGCCCGAAGGCTACGACGACGGCACGCCGGCGCCGCTCCTGGTGCTGCTGCACGGATACACGTCGAGCGGCGCCAACCAGGATCGCTACATGGGCTTCAGCGAACTC
This sequence comes from uncultured Pseudohongiella sp., assembly GCA_964622925.1. Lineage (GTDB taxonomy): Bacteria > Pseudomonadota > Gammaproteobacteria > Pseudomonadales > Pseudohongiellaceae > UBA9145. The sequence goes on from CAZUSL010000016.1 coordinate 2,981, forward strand.
GCCGACAGCTACGGCTTCCTGTTCGTGGCCCCCGACGGCACGCGCGAGTCCGGCGGTGACCAGAACCGTTTCTGGAACGCCAGCGACGCCTGCTGCAATTTCTATGAATCCGAAGTCGACGACGCCGGCTACATCGCCTCGATCATCGAAGCGATGAAATCCGAATACAACGTCGACGAAAACCGCGTATACCTGGTCGGCCATTCCAACGGCGGCTTCATGAGCTTCCGCATGGCCTACGAGCACTCGGACACGATCGCGGCGATCGTCAGCCTCGCCGGCGCCAACCACATGGAGCAGCGCGACGCGCCGCCCAACGGCGTACACATCCTGCAGATCCACGGCACCGCCGATTCAGTGATCATCTACGGCGGCGGCGACATCCAGGACGTCCGCTACCCCGGCGCACTCAACAGCGTACGGCGCTGGGCATCCTACAACGGCTGCTCGATGGAAGGCGCGGGACGCGAATTGCGCGATCTCGATGCGAGCCTGCCCGGCCACGAATCCGGCACCTATCTGTTCGAAGCCGGCTGCAAGTCCGGCGGCTCCGCCGAGCTGTGGACCATCCCCGCCGGCGCCCACTCGCCGATCCTCTCGGACACCTTCGCCGAACAGGTAGTCGAATGGCTGCTTGCGCACCCGAAGACCCGGGGCGAAAGCGGATAGATCAGTCTTCGCGGGCCGGTTGTCCGTTAGAACGCTACCGGCCCGTTTTCTTTCCTGACAAGAGTTGGCCATGCGGCATCGCCAAAGCCTGGATTATTCACTTGCGATGGCCGTGTTGGTCGTTCTCGCTTCCTGTGGCAGCGAGGACGAGAGCGGTTATCGGCTGGAAGTCTCCCACAGAGTTGAATTCGAACCCATCGGTGAAATGAGCGGCATCGTTCAGAATCCGCTCGACGGCTCGTTCTGGGTGCATAACGATAGCGGGGATGAACCACGGCTGTTTGCTTTAGACGCAGAGGGAACAGTGCAGATTCCAGAAAGCCTCGGCAATGATTTTCACGGTGAGGAAGTGGAATCGGGGAAGGAGCGCTGGCCTGGAGTGTTCATCGAAAACGCTGTCAATCAGGATTGGGAAGATGTCACCAGCGACGGCGTCAACCTCTACATCGCTGACATGGGTAACAACCGCAACGCACGGCAAAACCTCGGCATCTATGTTGTGCCTTGGGATTCGCTAAGCGATACCCAAATAGCGACCGCAACCCGCTTCATTCCCGTGCACTATCCCGAGCAGACTGGCTTTCCTCCAATTGAGCGGCATTTCGACAGCGAGAGCCTGTTCTTTGCCGACGGCAGCCTTTACGCAATCACCAAGCACCGACGGCCAGTTCCGATCCAGCAGGCAGAACCGGGAGCCAATCTCTACCGACTTGATTCGCAATCCGAAACAGAATCGAATGCACTGACCTTGATCGACCACCATCCCGACCTCACTTTCGCAACCGCGGCCGAGTTGTCGCCCGACGGCGAGACCCTTGCCGTGCTTTCATACACAGCGATCTGGCTTTTCGAACGGCCCGAAACCGGCGATGCCTGGCTGTCGGCGCCTTCACGCCGATTGCTACTGGATATAGATTCCGCCAGACAGGTTGAAGCCATTACTTGGCTAGATGACGAATCCCTGATCATAACCAATGAACAGAGAGACTCGTTTGAGGTACCAACGTCGCTGTTTCTGCCCTCGGAGCAGTAACTCCAATCCCCGTTTTACCCGTGCAGAGAACGAACTCTGCCCGCCATCGTCAGGAGGCTTGCGAGCCTGGCCCGCGCCATGGCGTCAGGCGTGGCAGCCAGCGACGCACATTCAGGCAATAGGCGTCATACGAACCTTCGAATATTCGACGGAGTCGCGGCTCTTCGTAGAATCGCACGAACAGGTGAAACACGAGCATTAGCAATCCCGCGTAGGCGAACAGGAGGGCCTGGCCCAGGATAAGCGCCTGCCCCGCAACGATGGTTACTACGCAGACGTACATCGGGTTCCGCACGAATCGGTATAGGCCGGACACCACCAGCACTTCGGTCTGCTCGATCGGTGATGGCGTGCCGCGTCCCTCGAGGGCGAAGCGGGCGAAACAGTCCAGCAGGCAGGCCAGGCCCGCGACGACTGCCGCCACGCCCACTATCCGCTCGCCCGGCAGTCCGAACAGCGGCGGCTGCATCGACCAACTGGATAAAGCGTACGGGACGAAGCCGGCTACGATGGCGGGAGCGGCCAGGAAGAAGGCGAACGACCCCAGGATGGCTCGCGCAGTTGTGCCCTTCTCGAACATTTCATGATGCCCGGAGAGTCTCAAGGTTGATGTTAGGTCAACTGTTAGCCCAAAGCAGTAATGTCCCCTTTGCGCAAAGCTAAAGTGTCCCCTTTTTCTGTGAGGAGGGGTTGTCTTGTCGAGCGCGGAGGTGGTGTTGAGCATGCGGGAGTCGGATCGTGCGGGCGTGATCCGTGATGTG
>CAZUSL010000017.1:0-1651 GCA_964622925.1 uncultured Pseudohongiella sp.
CAGCCTTCATCATCTCGGCCGTAGCCGGGATGAAATGCAACTCGTTTGTGCCATCAGCGTTGACGTCAGTTGCACCGACGATTGTCGTGCCTTTCTCATAGCCACCGCTATCAAGCGCCATCCGATCGCAGGCGGTGTTAGCCAGCGCGCTGTACTTTGCTTCTCCGCCTTCGACGCCCTTCGTCGTCAAGCCGCACAGGTGATTGCGGCCCGTAGCATCGACCATCTGTTCGCCCGTCTGGGAGCGGCTGTGATGTCCGAGCGAAAAGGTGACGCTGCCGTCGGCGATTTCCTGCTGGAAGTTCATGCCCAAGCCCCAGCCTGCGCCGTCATTGCTCGAAGGCGCGCCCGTGTTGGCGTCCTGGGCGGTGTCGTCCGGCGCGTAGGAGACGCCGATCTGCAGGCCGGAGATGCGCGGCGAGATGTAGTTCAGCTTCCTGGCGTTGCCGATCCCGTGGCCGTAGGTGTCGAGATAGGCGCCCGGAATCCACTTCTGCGTGTCGCCCGCGGTAAGGCCGATGCCGACATCGCTGATGCCGGAGTGCATCCGCACCATGGCATGGTCGCGCGCGCCGAACTCGATCTGCCCGAATTCGCCGCTGACACGCGCGAAGGACTCGTCGATGGCATTGCTGTCCCGGTCGCCTTCGAGCTCGACAACCACGCTGTATTTCAACCCGCTGTCGGATTCGAGCGAGCCTTTGAACCAGACCTCACTGTCCGACTGGGCGGCCCAGCCGCCTTCCGCGCCCATGTCGTCGCGGTTGGCGTAGCCGAACCATTGCTGCATGTAGCCGCCCACGCCGACCGACAGCATGTCGGCCGCCATTGCGGGGCTGCTGACGAACGCCAGGCTTGCAGTCGCAAAAAGGCAATTTCTCATAATGCCAATTCTGCGATTATGAAATATATAAACCCTATAATTAATATGAAATTCCTTCGTTCTTTCCTGGCGATGGTGGAGGAAAAAAGCAGCACGAGAGCCGCCCGCCGCCTGGGGATTCCCCGCCAGAGCGTCACGCAGCATATTCTCGCTTTAGAGAAATCCCTAGGCTGGAAACTACTCGAAACCTCCTGGCCGCGCGAACCCCGGCAGGTCGGGCGAACGCAGTTAACGAAAGCAGGAGTCGCATTTCTCCCGAAGGCGCTCCGGGCCATGCGCGCGCATGATGAGCTGTTCGATGACCGGATTTACGACAGGAACCCGCAGGAAACCCGCCTTGCAATGGTGAGAAGCCTTCTGGAAATGGCTCTCGATACGGCGCGAAAGGACTCGTCCGATGCGGGCCGCAATTTATAGGAAAGTATTATGGATACCGGCGGCGAACGAACCGGAGCGGTCGTCCCGACGGAAAACCGCGCCGGGGCTGCGGACCGGCCGAAGATCGACAGGCTGTCTGCCGGATTGAAACAGCGCCGTGTGCGTGACCTATACCAGCAGCCGTCGTTCGAATCTTGCGCCGACAGCCGCCGTGAGGTTTCCCCGCGACCGCAACGCCCGGCTCGGAGGCCTACCGCATGCACACATCTGCCTGCGTTGGCTTGCACGGCATGTTCCCCTGCCAATACCCTCATCCTGAGTAGCCGCGAAGCGGCGTATCGAAGGATCCCGAACTGCCGGCGGCCGTCCCTCGATACGCGGCTGGCGCCG
>CAZUSL010000018.1:0-6943 GCA_964622925.1 uncultured Pseudohongiella sp.
GGTAGCGGCTTTCGCCCAGGCGGGCATTGCTTCCGGCGCTGTTCAATACGCCGCCGATGATGAACGTGGGATCCAGACCGCCTTCGGCCAGCACCGAGGCGACCAGACTCGTGGTCGTGGTCTTTCCATGCGTTCCCGCGACGGCGATGGCGTGGCGGTAGCGCATCAGTTCGGCCAGCATTTCCGCCCTGGGAATCAGGGGTTTGCCGGTCTGCGCGGTGGCCAGCAATTCGACATTGTCGTCGGGCACGGCCGAGGAATAGACCACCACATCGGCGGCGCTGACATTGCCGGCTTCGTGTCCCGTGAATATCCTGACGCCCATGCGTTCGAGTCTTGCGGTTACCGTGGATGGTCGCAGATCCGATCCGGTCACCGCATAACCCTGATTGAACAGCACTTCCGCGATGCCGCACATGCCGGCGCCGCCGATGCCGATGAAATGAATCGTCTTGATGCGGCGCATGTCGGGTGGGAACTGGCGCGGGGGAGAGGTCTCAGCCATCGATCGCCTCCAGGCACGATCGCGCCACGCGTTGGGCCGCGTCCGGAACCGCCATATCCCGGGCGCGCCGCGCCATCTCCGCAACCCAACCCCGGTTGCCGTCGAGCCTGGTGAGAATCTCTCGCAGACGCTCGACGGAAAGATCGGACTGTTCGACGATTTCCGCTGCCTGGCGGGATGCGAGCCAGCGCGCGTTGAGCAATTGCTGCTGATCCTCGTGGTGCGGGTAAGGCACGAAAATCGCCGGCAGGCCGCAGGCGGCGATCTCAGCCACGGTGCTGGCGCCTGAGCGGCACAACACGAGATCGGCCCAGGCGTAGGCGTCGGCCATTTCACGGATGAATCCCACCAGCCGATGTGCGCCGGAGAGATCGACGTCGAGTTCGTGATAGCGCCGCATGGTGGCGGACATCGTGGCGGCGCCGCATTGATGCAACACCTCGGGAGACTGCTTGCCGGGCCAGGTCGCGATCAACTCGGGAATCAGCACATTCAGCGCCTGGGCGCCCTGGCTGCCGCCGAGCACGAGCAGGCGCATAGGACCCTTGCGCGGCAGATAGCGGCGATCGCGGCCGATCTTGACAATCTCGTCGCGTACCGGATTGCCGGTGAACTCAACCCTGTCATCGACCGGGAAAGTTCCGGGAAACGCCTCGAAAATGCGCTTCGCCCAGCGGCTGATCAGTTGATTTGAGTAGCCTGGAACCGCGTTTTGTTCGTGAATCAGAACCGGAATCCGCAACAGGCGTCCGGCAAGCGCGCCGGGTCCGGATACATAGCCGCCCATGCCCAGCAGGCAGTCGGGCTTGACCCGCCGCATTATTCGCAACGCCTGCCAGAGTGAGCGCAGCAGCATCGAGGGAGCCCGAAGGCGCTGGCGCAGGCTGCTGCCGCGCAGTCCGGTAGCGGTGATGGCGTGGAATGGATACCTCTCTTCCTGCAACAACTTGTTTTCCATGCCCGTCCGGGTGCCGAGCCAGTGGATTCGCGCCCCCGCGCGCTGCAACTCCCGGGCGATGCAGATCGCCGGGAACACATGGCCGCCGGTTCCGGCCGCCATGATCAGCACGATCGGGGCGCGCTTCGCTGTCATGGCAGCCTCCGGCGGCGCAGGTTGCGCGGTGCGGATATGCATTCGGTTTCGTATTGAATGCGCAATAGCAGTCCGATCATCCCGCAACAGACGATGAGACTTGCGCCGCCGTAGCTCATGAACGGCAAGGTCAGGCCCTTGGTAGGCAGCAGGCCCAGATTGACGCCGATGTTGACCATTGCCTGGCCGGCCAGCAGCAGGCCCAGCCCCCAGGCGAGATAGGCCGGGAAAAAGCGCTCGCGCAAATGCGCTTCGCGAGCTATCGAAAAGCAGCACCAGACCAGAACGCAGAACAGCAGGACCATCAGCGCCACCCCGCCCAGGCCGAGTTCCTCGCCAATGACCGCGAGCAGGAAATCGTTGTGCGCTTCCGGCAGAAAATCGAGTTTCTGAATGCTGTTGCCGACCCCGGCGCCGAACAGCCCGCCGCGGCCGAAGGCGATCTGGGCCTGGCCGAGTTGATAGCCCGCGCCATAAATGTTTTCCGGCGCCCAGGGATCGAGAAATGCCGTGAATCGCCTCACTACATAGGGTTGGGTATACGCCAGGAAGGTGATCGAGCCTGCCGAAAGAAGCAGCAGGGACAATACTCGCCAGATTCCCGCGCCGGCCAGGAATACCATGCAGAGCGCGGTCAGGGCCAGGATCACCATGGCGCCGTGATCCGGTTCCATTTGCAGCAATACCACCGCAATGCCGACCAGGAACAAGGGCACGAGAAATCCAAGCCAGGTCGTTCCGACACGTTCCCGATGGCGTTCGAGATACGAAGCCAGATAGATCACGAGCAGCACCTTGGCCGGTTCGGAGGGTTGCAAGGCAAAGAAGCCGAGATCGATCCAGCGTGTCGAACCGTTGACCTCCCGGCCGATTCCCAGCAGCAACACGATGACGAGCATGGCGTAGGAACCAAGCAGTAAAAGCCAGCTCAGCCGATTCCAGAGGTTTATCGGCACGAGCATGAGCATGAGCATGAGCCCCACGCCGATACCGGTAAAAATCGATTGGCGTTTGAGAAAATACAGCGGGTCGCCGTAGCGGCTTGCGGCGATTTCGACCGAAGCCGAAGTCATCATCAGCAAGCCGAATGTCAGCAACAGCATGGTCACCAGCAGCATGGCGCTTGGCCGCGGCTCCGGGAACTGCGCCGCACCGGGGACGGTCATTGCAAACCCTCCACGCAGCGAATGAAAGACTCGCCGCGATGCTGAAAATTCTCAAACATGTCGAAGCTGGCACAAGCCGGCGACAGCAGCACCGCATCTCCCGGCGAGGCTTGCTTCCGGGCCGTGTCTACCGCTTCATCCAGAGTATCGGCAAAGAACAGCGGAATTTCCGGTTCCAGCGCGGCGGCAATCCGGTCCGCGTCACGGCCTATCAGCACCGCGGCGCGAGCCGATTCGCGCATGGCGGGCGCAAGAGGGGCAAAGTCGGCGTCTTTGCCGACTCCACCGGCAATCAGCAACACCCGGCCGGCGCGGGCGGCCGCCAGGTTTCGCACGGCCGCGGCCGCGGCGCCCACATTGGTTGCCTTGGAGTCGTTGTAATAGTCCACGGCAGCGACGTTCGCCACCCACTGGCAGCGATGCGGCAGACCGGCGAACGCGGCGAGTCCGGTAACGATATGTTCCCTTTCCACGCCCATGGCAAGCGCCAGCGCCATGGCGGCCAGAGCGTTGGAGACGTTGTGGTCGCCCGGCATCTTCAACGCCTTCACGGGCAGGAAGCGTTCATTGCCCGAAGCGAGCCAGCGCTCGCCGTCGCGCGGCAGCAATCCGGCCTGCCCAGGCGCCGGCGCATCGAGCCCGTAACTGATCACCGGAGCCGCCGCGGAATCCGGCGGCCGGCTGCAAGGCTCGTCACGATTCAGCACGATCCGGCTGCAGCCGCGGAAAATGCGCTGCTTGGCGCGGGTATAGTCGTCGAGACTGTCATAGCGATCCAGGTGGTCGGGGCTGATGTTGAGAATCAATGCGACGTCGGCGTTCAATTGCTGCGTCGTTTCGAGCTGGAAACTCGATACTTCGAGCAGATACCAGTCTTTCTCCTCTTCGAGCAGGTCCAGCGCCGGGCGGAAAAGGCGCCCGTCCAGATTGCCGCCGAGTCCGTAGTTGACGTTGGCCTGATCGAGAATCCCGGCCAACATGGCGACCACGGTGCTCTTGCCGTTGGAGCCGGTGACGGCGACGATCGGGCTCCGGGCCTCACGCGAGAAGATATCGATATCACCCGTAATCGGCACGCCGGCACGGGCCGCGGCCGCCAGCGCCGGCGTGCGCAGATCGACTCCGGGGCTGACGACGAGTTCGCGCGCTTCGAGCAAACGTTCGGCGCGGAATTCCCCGAGCTCCACTTCGACGTCCGGCTTCATATTTGCCAGATCCGCCAGCCGCGGCGGCTGCGGGCGAGTGTCTACAACCCTGAACTGCCGACTGCACCGAATGAAGTAACGCGCGCAGGAGAACCCGGTATCGCCGAGACCGACGATGACGCTGGCCGGATTTTGCCGCGAACCGGGGATCATTTGCGTACCGTCTCCTCAACGCAATTTAAGGGTCACCAGTCCAAACAGGACCAGCATCAGGGTAATGATCCAGAAGCGCACGATCACCCGCGGCTCGGGCCATCCCTTCAATTCGAAATGATGGTGCAAGGGCGCCATGCGAAAGATACGCCTGCCGGTCAGCTTGAACGAGGCCACCTGGATGATCACCGAAGCCGTTTCCACGACGAACACTCCGCCCATGATGAAAAGTACGATCTCGTGCCGGGATATGATCGCCATCACGCCGAGCGCCGCGCCAAGCGCCAGCGCACCGATATCGCCCATGAAAACCTGGGCCGGATAGGTGTTGAACCAGAGAAAACCGAGACCGGCGCCAAGCAGTGCGCCGGCGAAGATCGAGATTTCCCCGGAACCCGAGATATACGGGATATTCAGATAGGCGGAAAACTCGCTGTGCCCCGCGAGATAGGCGATCACGCCCAGCGCGCCGCCGACCAGCACGGTCGGCAGAATGGCGAGGCCGTCCAGCCCGTCGGTAAGATTCACCGCGTTGCTGAAGCCGACGATCATGAAATAGCTGACGATGACGTAGACGATGCCGAGGTTGAGCGCGACATCCTTGAAGAAAGGCACAATGTATTCGAGTTCGATGCTTCCGGGGGCTGAGATATAGAGCACGACCGCGCCGGCCAGACCGAATACCGACTGCCAGAAATATTTCCAGCGCGCGGGCAGCCCTGCCGGGTCGCGCTTGACTTGCTTGCGGTAGTCGTCGACAAAACCCACCGCGCCGAACAGCAAGGTCACGGCAAGCACGATCCAGACGTAATGATTGTTCCAGTCCGACCACAGGATCGTGCTGACGGTTATGCTGAGCAGGATCAGGACGCCACCCATGGTGGGAGTGCCGGCTTTCTCGAAATGCGTCTGGGGCCCGTCCGTTCGCACGACCTGGCCGACCTGGGCCACGTTGAGACGGTCGATGATGACCGGGCCGAAAATCAGCGAAACGATCAGCGCGGTGATGACGCTGAAAGCCGCGCGCACGGTAATGTATTGCAATACCGCGAAACTGCTGTCGATCGACATCAGGTATTCGGATAGCCAGTAAATCATCAGCCTGTACCTCCATTTCGCAGCGCCGCGACGACTTCATCCATGCGGGAACCCCGGGAACCTTTCACGAGTACGACGCAATCCGGCTCGAGCGAGCCGGGCAGCGCCCCGATCAGTTCCTGCCGATCGGGGAAATGCCTGCCGTTCGCACCGAAACCCCGAGTCATCTGTCGGCAAAGATCGCCCGCGGCCCATAGTCGTTCGATGCCGCGGTTCGCCGCGTAGCGCCCGACTTCGTGATGCATCGCTTCCGCGCAATCGCCGAGTTCGAGCATGTCGCCGGCCAACAGCATGTGTGGACCCGGCAGTGCCGCCAGCAGGTCAATGGCCGCGCGGAACGCGTCCGGACCCGCATTGTAGCTGTCGTCGATGATGCGCAAGCCGCCGCGGCCCGCAACCGGGCAGAGTCTGCCGGGAACCGGCTCCGCCGACTCTAGACCCTCGCGCACGGCGTCCGGGCTGGCGCCGGCCTCGAACGCTGCGGCAGCCGCCGCCACAGCATTCGCTATGTTGTGCTCGCCGAGCAAATGCAGTTGGATATCGAGCCGCCCATGAGGCCCGGACAGCGCGAAAGCGGGCTGTCCGCTCCCGTTCAGTGCGATATCCACGGCGTAGTAGTCCGACTGGCCGGGAACTTCGTGCAAGCTGAACTGCCGCAGGCGAAATGCGGCGCCGCGCCGGCGCCACTGGTCGACATTGGGATCCGCGGCGTTCAGCAGCAGGGTTCCGTCCGGCCGCAATCCCTCGATGATTTCGCCCTTGGCCCGGACTACGCCCTGCAAGCCGCCGAAGCCTTCGGTATGGGCCATGGCGGCGTTGGTGACGAGCGCGATATCGGGCTGCGCCGCGGCCGTGCTGAAAGCTATTTCCCCGGCCCGGTTGGCGCCCATCTCGATTACCGCGAAGCGATGCCGGGCTCCCAGTTGCAACAGGGTCAAGGGCACGCCGACGGTATTGTTCAGATTGGCGCGGGTCGCCAGGCATTCGCCTTCGAGCGACAGAATCGCGCGCAGCATTTCCTTGACCGTGGTCTTGCCCTGGCTGCCGGTAACCGCAAGCACCCGGGCCGAGGAACGCTCGCGATTCATGCGTGCGATCCGCGCCAGCGCCAGGCCGGTATCGGCGACGAGCAATTGTGGCAGATCTTCGCCGGAAAGCCGGCTGACCACCGCACCCGCGGCGCCGCGCCGGCGCGCCTCGGGAACGAACTCGTTGCCGTCGAAGTTCTCGCCGCTGAGTGCGACAAACAACTCGCCCACGCGCAAACTGCGGGTGTCGGTGGATACCGCGTCAAAACCGGCATTGGGGCCGGTCAATTCTCCGTTCAACTCCGCCGCCAGCGCATCCAGCATCATTGCACCTATCATTCTTGCGTTTCCGGCTGCGCTTCCCGCGATGCGGAAGCGCGCTCCAGCATTGCTTTTCTTACTACGCCGGCGTCACTGAAACGGCTTCGCTTCGCGCCGATTTCCTGGTAATCCTCGTGCCCCTTGCCGGCGATGAGCACTATATCGCCGGATCCGGCCTCGAAGACGGCATGGCGGATCGCCCGTTCCCGGTCCCGCTCGACATGCGCCGCCGCCGGCGCCGCCATGCCGCTGAGAATCTCGCTCACGATCGCATCACCGTCTTCCAGCCTCGGATTGTCGTCGGTGATCACGGTACGGTCGGCAAGTTTTTCGGCAAGGGCGCCCATGATCGGCCGCTTGCCCCTGTCCCGATT
>CAZUSL010000019.1:0-1718 GCA_964622925.1 uncultured Pseudohongiella sp.
GCTCGTCTTGTGCTTGCCGAGTTTCGCGAGCAGGTCGGCAAATTCGGAGAATCCGGGCATGATGTAGACCGTCAGGTTCTGCTTGCGCGGGGAGAATCCGGTAATCATCCAGTCGCCTTCGCGGCCGCTTGCGTACTTGTAGCGGTAGCTGTCGAAGCCGACGATGCTCGAACCCCACATTTTCGGCGGCTCGCCGGTCACCTCCCGCATCAGTTCGAGTACGCGCCTGGCGTCTTCTCGCCTGCGGGGATTTTCGACGGCGTCGAGAAACTCGTCGACATTTCCATCGTTTTGTACGGTCTTGGGTTCACTCATCGGTGGTAGTCTTGCCATTTTCGCCCGTTGTGCATACACGCATTATGCCCCAACCGCCCCTGCTGCTGTTTCCGACTCACTATCTGGGCAATCTCGTGCTCGGGCTGCCCTGGGTGCTGCGTGTGCTGGATAGGCACGACGAGGCGGTGGCGGTTTTCGATGCGAGCTTCCGGCCATTGTTGTCGATGCTGCCGGAAGCCGATTCGAGGGCGCTGTATTACCCGAGAAAGGAACTCGCCGCGGGCAAGGGTTTCACCCACAGATTGCGCCGCTACCTGGAATTTCTCGGGGAGTTGCGCAAATACAAGGGCCATTGCCTGATCGACATGGAAGGAGAGCGCTTTTCGGGCGCCATAGCCAGGCTCAGCGGTTGCCGGCGGCGAGTCGGACCGCTGGCGAAACGCGCGCGGTGGTTCTACAGCGATGTGCTCGACCTGGATTATCAGGCGCATCGCTATAACGCTTTCGGCGAGATCATCGGCGAGTATGGCGCCGGCGGATCGCCGCCGAGCGCGCTTGATTTCGAGGTGGCGCCGGAATTGGCCGACCGGATGCGAGCCTTGCTCGACGGTCATCACGTGGACTGTCCGCTGGCGGTCATTCATCCCGGCGCCAGTGTGCGGTACAAGTTGTGGCCCGGGGAGCATTTCGCCAGGCTGGTGCAAGGCCTGCACGATGCGGGGCTGCAGGTAGCGTGGATCGGCTCCGGACAGTTCGACGCCGATGTCATCGCCGACATAGAGCGAGAAATTCCGGAATCGTCGGCGATCGATCTCTGCAATCGCCTGCCGCTGCCGGAACTGATCGCGTTGTTCCGCCAAAGCCGGCTCTTCATCGGCTGCGACAGCGGCCCCATGCATCTGGCCGCCGCCGCGGGTCTGCCGGTCTTTGCGCTGTTCGGCCCGAGCCGGGAAGCGATCTGGGCGCCGCTCGGCGAGCAAAGCACGGTATTGCGGGGCGAATTGCCATGCGCGGAGGATTGTGATGCGTGGCATTGCCGGAACGATTACCATTGTCTGCGTTCCCTGACGCCGGACATGGTACTCGCGCGCATCGCCGCCTTGAGCGAGCCAGACGCGGTTCACAGTTAATCGGAAGGATCGAATGCCCGACAAGATTCCCGTCAGCGTCTACATGATCACCTTGAATGAAGAGGCAAACATCGGCGCCGCGCTCGAGCGCATGACCGAATTCGACGAGGTGATCGTCGTCGACAGCGGCTCCCGAGACCGCACGGTGGAAATCGCGGACGGCTATCCCAACGTGCGCACGTCGTTTCATTCCTGGGAAGGATTCGCGGCGCAGAAAGCCCATGCCATGTCGCTTTGCCGCAACGAATGGGTGCTCAATATCGACGCCGACGAGATTCTCACCGACGCATTCATCGATGAAGTGCGCAAGAC
>CAZUSL010000020.1:0-4912 GCA_964622925.1 uncultured Pseudohongiella sp.
TATCGGCGACTGGGACCACGCTGCGGCATTGGAGTTGCTTGGCCTGGACTGAAGCGGAGCGGGCTATGTTGAATCTATCGCGAAAACCGGCGCGAAAACCGTTCCGAATCCTGCTTGCCGGCCTGCTATGCTGCCTTCCCATGGCGGCCGCGGCGCAGGTCGCTGAAACGATCCATCACGATCTGCAAGTCAGCCTCGACCCGGCGACCGGCGAAATCGAAGTTCTCGACACGATCACATTGCCACCCTTGCTGGCAGGCGGCCCCGCCGAGTTCAGGCTCAACAGCAATCTGGAAGTAGCGCCGGGCGAAGCAGGCTTGCGGTCCGCGGCCGGCCTGCCCGCCGGCATCCTGCTCAACACCATGAGCGGCGAAGTCGCGCCGACCAGCGCCTACCGGGTCGAAACCGATGACGACGGCGTTTTCACCGTCGGATATGGCGGCCGCATCGCGCAGGACGTGGCGCAGCAAGGCGCCGAATACGCGCAGAGTTTCTCCGAGACCACGGGCATCATCGACTCCCGCGGCGTCTACCTGAGCAAGGCGAGTTACTGGATTCCCGACTTCGGCGATCAACTGGTCAGTTTCGACCTGCGCGTGGAATTCGCCGATTCGGCCCGGGACTGGCTCGCCGTGAGCCAGGGCGACCGCAACGGGCCCAACGGCTGGAGCAGCCCGGACCCGATGGAGGAAATCTACCTGATCGCCGCGCAGTTCACCGAGTATTCGCAAATGGCCGGCGACATCGAGGCCCTGGCCTATCTGCGCACGCCCGATTCCAACCTGGCGATCCGCTATCTCGACGCCACCGAACGCTACCTGCAACTCTACGAGCCCCTGCTCGGCGACTACCCCTTTTCCAAGTTCGCGCTGGTGGAGAACTTCTGGGAAACCGGCTACGGCATGCCCTCGTTCACCTTGCTCGGCTCCCAGGTGATCCGCTTTCCCTTCATCCTCGAATCGTCCTATCCCCATGAACTGTTGCACAACTGGTGGGGCAACGGCGTCTATCCGGACTACGAAAGCGGTAACTGGAGCGAAGGACTGACGGCCTATCTCGCCGACCACCTGTTCCGCGAAATGGACGGCCGCGGCGCCGAATACCGCAAGGACATGCTCGCGCGCTATCGCAATTACGTCGCCGAGGAAACCGATTTTCCGCTGACGGAGTTCACCACGCGTAATTCGGCCGCCTCGCAGGCGGTGGGCTACGGCAAGACCCTGATGCTCTGGCACATGTTGCGGGTGGAACTCGGCGACGACCTGTTCCTCGAAGGCCTGCGGCGGCTCTACGACGACTATCTCTTCCAGCGCATCGGCTTCACCGGCATCGCCGCATTGTTCTCCGAGGTCGCAGGCTTCGACCTCGGGCCGTTCTTCGCCCAATGGGTCAATCGAACCGGCGCGCCGGATATCTCGGTAAGCGTCGACGAGGTGGGCAACAACCAGGCGCAGATACTATTCGCCCAGATCCAGAGCGGCGACCCCTATGAACTGAACGTACCGCTGGCGCTGTATTACGCAGGACGGGAAGAGCCGGAAATCCATCTCGTGCGCCTGACGCAGAAACTCGAAGGCGTGGTAGCGCCCGATTACGACCGCCTCGAAGCCGTGCTGGTCGATCCCTGGTTCGATATCTTCCGCAAGCTCGACCGGGAAGAAACCCCGCCCACGGTGGGCGAAATGTTCGGCGCCCAGGAGATCGCCTTCCTGCTGCCGCGCGAGAATCGCGAAGAGTGGCGGCGCCTGGCGGAAGCCTTCGCCGCGGGCGTCGACGCGCGCATCCTGACGGAAGAGTCGATGAGCGCCTTGCCGCCGGACCGCTCGGTCTGGGTACTCGGCCGCGACAATCCCTTCGCGGAAACGGCGCTCGCGGGCGCCTACGGCGCGGCGGCGAACACCGAAGACATCGTGCTCGCCGGCCAGCCGCTGCCTTTCGCCGACCGCAGCACCGTCCTCATCGGCCGCCATCCCGGCAATCCGGAACTGGCCATCGGCCTGATCCACGTGGACGGCATGGCCGCCATACCGGGCATGATCGAGAAGCTGCCGCATTACGGCCGCTATTCCTGGCTCAGCTTCCATGGCGAGGAACCGACCAACGACGTCTCGGGCGTCTGGAACAGTCCGGACTCGCCCATGCAATGGCTGCGTCCCGACCGGGCCGCCGCGCCCGCGTTCTCGTTGCCGCCGCTGGATGCTTTGGCCGAGTTGCCGCCGAAATATCTGCCCGGCCAGTTCCTGCGTCACGCCGAATTCCTGGCGAGCCCTGAACGCGAAGGACGCGGCATCGGCAGCCGCGGGCTGGAAGAGGCCGCGTTTTACATCGCCGATCAATTCCGCGCCGCCGGCCTGCAACCGCTCGATGGCGCCTACCTGCATGGCTGGCGCGAAGCTATTGACGGAACCGGGGCCGGAGCCGGAGAGGTGGAACTGGCCAATGTCGTCGGCCTCCTGCCCGGCGTCAACCCGGCGCTCAGCGCGCAGCCGATCGTCATCGGCGCGCATTACGACCATATCGGCATCGAAGGCGGCGAGATCCATCCCGGCGCCGACGATAACGCGTCCGGCGTCGCCATCCTGATCGAAGCCGCGACGAAACTCGCACGTTCGTTCAGCCCCCAGCGCCCGATCATTTTCGCCGCGTTCACCGCCGAGGAATCGGGCCTGATCGGCTCCCGGCGCTTCCTGCGCGAGCCCCCCGGCGGCTACAGCGATTTCTTCGCCATGATCAATCTCGATTCGGTGGGCCGGCTGGAAGGACGCAGCTTGCAGGTTTTCGGCGCCGAAAGCGCGTATGAATGGCCCTTCATGGCCCAGGGCATCGGCTTCACCATCGGCGTGCAATCCGAGTTCCCGGCCGCGGCCGTCGCGGGCAGCGATCATGCGAGTTTCCTCGAGGCCGGCGTCCCGGCGATCCACCTCTTCGCGGGAACGCATCCGGACTTCCATCGTCCGTCCGACACCGCCGACAAGCTCGATACCGCCGGCATGTCGGATATCGCTCTCTGGCTGGAAGAAGCCGTGGTCTATCTCGGCGACCGCACCGAGCCTTTCCGCGTCACCCTGGAAAACGCGCCGGCCGCCCCGGCGCAGGGGGCCGGTCCGCGCAGGGCGGCGCTCGGCGTCGTGCCCGACTTCGGCTGGACCGGCGAGGGAGTGCGCGTCGACGGCGTCACGCCCGGCAGCGCGGGCGAAACCGCGGGTTTGCAGGCAAACGACATACTCCTTCGCTTCAACGGCGAAGCAGTCGAAGACCTGCAAACCTATTCCGACTTGTTGCGAGAGGTCGAGCCTGGAGATTCGGTGCGCCTCGAGATTCAAAGGCAGCGGCAGTTATTGCAATTGGAAGCCGTGCTTGGCGAGCGTTAACCGATAAAATGAAATTACCCTCTATCGCCGCCCTGTTCCTGTTCGCAGCCGCAAACGCCGCCCTGGCGCAAATGCCGCAATTGACCCGGGTGGAAGAGGATGAAGCCAACATCGAACTCGACGGTTTCGTCGACGAGCCTGTCTGGGACCGGATTCCCGTTGTCGACGGCATGCGGGTGATCGATCCCGACACCCTCGCCGAAGCTCCCTACGAGACTCATGTCCGCATGTTCTATACCGAACGCGGTATCTACATTTCGGCTATCAACTTCCAGCCTCCCGGCACCCTGGTTGCGCGCATGACCTCGCGCGATACGCGTCTTGACCGCGACGGGTTCGTCGTGGGGCTCGATACCTCCGGCGAAGGGCTCTACGGTTATTTCCTGCGCCTGAACCTGGGCGATTCGATGACCGACGCCACCTTGCTGCCCGAACGGCAGATGAACATGCAATGGGACGGTTCCTGGAGCGGCTTCACCCAGGCGCTGGAAGACGGCTGGAGCATCGAGTATTTCATTCCCTGGTCGATGGTGGCGCTGCCCCAGGCGGGAGACACCCGTCAGATCGGCTTCTATTTCGAGCGCCAGGTCGGGCATCTCGGCGGCGAAGCCTGGTCCAACCCCGCCCTGCCGCGAACCGTGAACGAGTACCTGTCGGCCTTCGAGAAATACGAGTTGCGCGATATCGAACCGCGCCGGCAACTGACGTTCTACCCGTTCGTCTCCGGCATCCAGGACGGCATCAAGAACGATGGGGAATACAAGACCGGCGCCGAAATCTTCTGGCGGCCGACGACGAATTCGCTGCTTTCGGCGACGCTCAATCCAGACTTCGGCAACGTCGAATCCGACGACGTGATCGTCAACCTGACCGCGTTCGAAACCTTCTTCCCCGAGAAACGCGCCTTCTTTCTCGAAGGCCAGGACATCTTCAACGCCACCGAACGCACCGGCGACATCATGCGCGGCCCTTCCGGCCCGCTGACCCTGCTCAATACGCGGCGCATCGGCGGCGCGCCGCAATGGGGCGATATCCCGAACGACGTCAACTACGTGCCGACCGACCTCAGCGACCCGACCGACCTGCTCGGCGCGGTCAAGTTCACGGGCTCGGCCGGCAACTGGCAATACGGCGCCTTGTACGCCACCGAAGACGACACGGTCGTCGAAGGCTGGCTCGACGACGGCACGCCGGTCGGCATTCACGCCACCGGCCGCGACTTCGGCATCGGCAGGCTGCTGTACGAGGACACCAGCGGCGGCGGCCGCCGCTCGATCGGCTGGATGGGCACCAACATCGACCACCCGGAAGTCGACGCAACCGTCAACGCCATCGACTGGAACTACTTCTCCGCCGACAACCGCTGGGTGGTGGACGGCCAGGCCATGTACAGCGACGCACACGGCGTCACCGGCGCCGGAATATTCAACGACGTCAGTTTCCGCCCCCGGCGCGGCGTCAACCATTCCTTCCGCGCGACCTTTCTCGACGACGAACTCGATATCAACGATCTGGGCTTCAGCCAGCGCAACGATTCGGCC
>CAZUSL010000021.1:0-4252 GCA_964622925.1 uncultured Pseudohongiella sp.
GATCTGCGCGAGCTGTTCGAGATGGAACTCGGGCAACTCGAAAACCGGTACGAGAATCCGAACAGCCGGGGACAGAGCGCCCAACAGCAGGAAGAAGCGAACAAGCTCGAAGAACTCGCCCGGCGCCAGGAAGGCCTGACCCGCGCCCAGCGCAATCTCGCCCGCCGCGCCGACCAGTTGACCGAAGAACAGAAACGCCGCGAACTCGAACGCCTGATGCGGCAACAGGAACAATTGAGCCAGGAAGTACAGCAACTGGCCCAGCAGATGTCGCGCGGCCAGCAGTCCTCCAGTTCCGTGCAAGGGCAGAATTCGCAGAACCCGAGCGGTTCCCTCGAAGCCAGTCCTGAAACCTCGGCGTTGCGCCAGGCCGCCCAGCAAATGCAGGAGGCCGCCGAGAGCGATTCGCCGTCCATCGCCGCCGCGCGCAGCCAGAAGGCGCTGGAGAACCTGCGCCGCCAGCAGCAGCAACTCGGCGAGCAGGCCGATCGTTCGGTAAACCAGTTGGCGCGCAATCTCGGTCAGCGCGGCCAGCAACTGCTCGATCAGCAACGTGAATTGCGCGAGGCCATTGAAGAGGCGGGCCGCGAGATGGGGCTCGGCCAGACCCGCCAGTCGGTGCGCAACGACGAGGACCTGCAGGAGCTGATCGAAGGTCAGCAACGGCAGCAACAGGATCTCGAGGAAATCGAGGACATGTTGCGCGCCGTGATCGCCCGCGGCAGCAACGAGGATCAGCGCCTGCTGTCCCAGGCCCAGGAAGCGACGCGCGAGTTGCGTCCCATCCAGGAAGAAATGCAGACCAGCAACCGGATTCTGCGCAATGGCATGGTCAATCTCGCGGTCGATATCGAACAGACGATCGAGGAACAACTGGAAGGGCTGGCGCGCAGCCTGGCGGCGCTCGACCCCGAACGCGCCGGCGGCAACCCCTTGCAGCAGGCCGCCAGGAACGCGGAGGAATTGCGCGAACGGCTCGAGGACCTCGAAAGGCAGATCCTTGCCCTCAATGAGAACGGAAACGAGCCGGGGGCGGGAATGCCGTCAGTAGGGGAGTTGCGCGAGCAATTGCAGCGATCGCGGCAACTCGCGCAGGAAATCAACCAGCAGATGCAGCAGCAGGCCCAGCAGGGCGGTAACGCTCCGGGGGGCTCACGACAAGCTGGCCAGCGTCCAGGATCAGAAAGAGCCGCGCGCCAACTCGGCGCCGACCGATACGGCCCGGGAGGCGAGATTCGCACCGACGGCGGCAATCTGCCCTGGGGCGATGCGCGCTCGGTAACCCAGCAGATCACGCGCCAGGATATCGAGGACTTTCTCAATCAGCCGGAATTGTTCCGGGCCCTGCTGCAGCCTGTGATCGAACTCGAAGGCGCCTTGCGCGCCCAGGCTGAACTCGAACAGATCAACGAGCGACTGTACGCCACCATCGAGGAGGACATACCCGACGAGTATCGCGATCTTGTGCAGGAGTATTATCGCGTGCTGTCGGAACAGCAAGGTACGGACGATCCGTCTCGCTGAGAATGCAGATAACCGAGCCCACCCTTTTTTCCGCTCTAGAACAAGGCAATCTTAGCTTTGCCTATGGCGTCAGCCCTGGACTGTTCGGGCTGTTCGCGCTGCTGATCGTCGCCGCGGTCTGGCTGAGTTACTACCGCACCACGCGGCCCCTGTCGCCGGGCTGGAAAGCCTGGTTTATCGGCCTGCGCTCGGCGGTGCTCATATTGATCCTGTTCTGCCTGCTGCGTCCGGTAGTGAACATCCAGCAGGTCTCGCCCCAGGACACCTACCTCGCTGTGCTGCTCGACAATTCCCAGAGCATGAGCATCGCCGATGCCGGCGGCCGCACCCGCCTCGATGCGGTAACGGAGGAAATTCTCGATGGATCGGTGCTCGAAGAACTCGCGGAATCCTTCCAGTTGCGAACCTTCGCGTTCGATCAGAACACGCGACGCGTCGGCCAGGGCGGCGGGTTGGGCGAAAGAGCCGGCGGGTTGGGCGAAAGCGCAAGCGAACTGGGCGAATCCGGCACCGGCAGCGCCATAGGCCAGGCGCTTGAGGCGGTCGCGGACCAACTCGACGGGCTGCCGCTCGGCGGTCTCGTACTTGTCAGCGACGGCGCCGACAACAGCAATGTGGATCCACTGATCGCGGCGCAGGAATTCGGCAATCGCCGGATTCCGGTATTCACCGTGGGAGTAGGGCAGGAGGACATTCCGCTCGACATCGGCATCGTCGACGTCAGCGCCGCCCGCACCGTACTCGAAGGCTCGGTGTTCACCGTCAGCGCGGCCTTGCGCCACCAGGGCTTCGCCGGTCAGGAAGTGGAAGTCGCGGTGATGGACGGCGAATCTTCCGTCAGCAGCGATGTGGTCACTCTCGGCGCCGAAGGCGTGTCCCAGCGCGTAAGCCTCGAAGTCGAGCCCGAGCGCGCCGAACGCATCGTCTACGATCTGCGGGTGGAAGTACAGCCCGGAGAAATCATCGAGCAGAACAACAGTTACAGCTTCCTGGTGGACAATACCGACAAGCCGCCGCTCGACGTCCTGTATATCGAAGGCCATCCGCGCAACGAATACAAGTTCATTCGGCGCGCCCTCGAAGACGACGAATCCCTGCGGCTGGCGACCTATTTGCAAACCGGCCCCGAAAAATTCTATCGCCAGGGAATCGAGTCGCCTACCGAACTCGCCGAGGGCTTTCCCCGCGGCAAGGATGTGCTGTATGAATACGAGGCTATCATCCTCGGCGATATCGAGCAGGAATTCTTCAATGACGACCAGTTGCAGATGATCGAAGGATTCGTCGCCGAACGCGGCGGGGGCCTGCTCAAGAGCGGCATGGTCGACGAGGAGTTCATCGGCACGCCGCTGGTAGACATTCTCCCGGTTACCCTTGTAGAGGAGAATTTCCTGCCGACCCGTTTGCGCGGAGGCATTCGGCGCGGCGACCATCCCACGGGCAACCTGTTCCGGCCGCGGCTGACGCGCAATGGGGAATTTTCGCCGCTGTTGCGCCTGGCCGGAGAGGATTCCGACAATCTGTTCGCCTGGTCGCAATTGCCCGACCTGCAAGGCGTTTATGTCACCGGCCGCATCAAGCCGGGCGCCGAAGTGCTGCTCGAACATCCCGCGCTGCAATTCCAGAACCAGGCCCTGCCGGTGATCGTTACCCAGCGTTACGGCAGCGGCCGGGTAATTTCGCTGACCACCGCGAGTACCTGGCGCTGGCAGATGATGATGCATTCGGAAGACCAGTCCCACGAGACACTCTGGCGGCAGATGCTGCGCTGGCTGGCGGTCTCGGCCCCGGACCGGGTGACCCTGGAATTCGACCGCGAGTTCTACAATATCGGCGACGAGGTGCAGGTGACCGCGCGCGTGCTCGACGAGCAATACGAACCCGATAACGACGCCACCTTGTGGATACAGACGACCAATCCTCTCGATGAGGTCACCGATACGCCGATGGAATGGAATATCGAGGAAGACGGCGTGTACCGTTCTTCCTTCGTCGCCGACCAGGAAGGCGTCTTCAACCTGCTGGTCGACGTCACCAGCGCAGCGGGCGAGGAGGGCGCCGAAAAGCAGGCGGCGATCGTCGTTACGCCTTCCTTGCGCGAATACAACAACGCCGGCATGGACCGCGGCCTGCTCGGGCGCATGGCGGCGGCGGCCGGAGGCAGTTATTTCGACATAGATGATGTCGGCGGTTTGCCGGAATCGATCGAATTCACTCCCAACGCCTATTCCCGGGAAGTGCAGATCGACCTCTGGGATGAGCCCTGGCTGCTTGCCCTGATCGTCGGCCTGCTATGTCTTGACTGGATGACGCGCCGCCTGCGGGGGCTGTCATGAGCGCCCGCCGAATCCTGCCGGCGGGCGCCGCGCTGATCTGCGCGCTTGCCGCCTTGCCGGCGGAAGCCCAACTTCCGCTGGAAAGCGACTACTTTCTCGAAGCGCCGGACTCGGTCAAGTATGCGGTAATCGTCGTCGGACCTTCTGTGGGCGAGGAAAACATCTCCCAATTCCGGCAATGGGGCTATTCGCTGCACGACATCCTCGTGCGCGATTACGGCTATTCGACGGATACGATTACGCTCCTGCACGATCCTGACGAGGCCGGCCCCAATCCCGGCAACCGGCTCGACGGGACCAGTGACCGCGCCGGCATTGAGGCGGCCTTCGCGGCCCTGCTTTCCAGGGTAAGCGAAGGCGACCAGGTGACGGTGTACCTGATCGGTCACGGT
>CAZUSL010000022.1:0-5765 GCA_964622925.1 uncultured Pseudohongiella sp.
CGCCGAATCGGTGCGCCTGCTGCATGAGCCGCCCCGGGATGCACAACTCGACCTTTCGGGCCGGGCTGAGAACAGTCCGGCGCGCCGGCGGCTGGCCTTCGAGGAACTGCTTGCCCACCGCATCTGCATGCGGCGCCTGAAACTCGACGTTTCGGCCTTGCAATCGCCGCGGCTCAGTGGCCGTCAGACGCTGCTCAAGCGTTTCGTGGAAAGTCTGCCTTTCAGGCTGACCGAGGCGCAACGCAAGGTCTATCGGGAGATTCGCGCGGATCTCTCGGGCCGGACGCCGATGATGCGCCTGGTGCAGGGCGACGTGGGCTCGGGCAAGACCGTGGTCGCTGCCCTGGCCGCCCTGTACGCAATCGAATCGGGCTTCCAGGTCTGTCTCATGGCGCCGACGGAAATTCTCGCCGAACAGCATTTGCATACCTTCCGGCAATGGTTCGAAAGCCTGCAAGTGCGGATCGGCTGGCTTTCGGGCAAGATCCGCGCCAAGGCGCGCAAGCAGGTGCTGGAAGACCTCGCGGCAGGCGATTGCGACTTGCTGATCGGTACGCATGCGGTGTTCCAGGAACCGGTTCACTACCAGCGCCTCGGGCTGATCGTCGTCGACGAACAGCACCGGTTCGGCGTCCATCAGCGGCTCGCCTTGCGCGAGAAGGCCGGCAGCGGATCGATGCGCCCGCACCAGTTGGTCATGACCGCGACCCCGATCCCGAGGACGCTGGCGATGAGCGCCTATGCCGACCTCGATTGTTCGGTCATCGATGAATTGCCGCCGGGCCGCACTCCCGTCAATACCGCCATGACTTCGAACGAGCGGCGCGCCCGGGTGGTCGAGCGCATCGCCTCGGCCTGCGGCGGCGGCCGGCAGGCCTATTGGGTCTGCACCCTGATCGACGATTCCGAAACCTTGCAGGCTCAGGCCGCCGAAGCTACCGCCGAACAACTCCGCGAAGCCCTGCCCGGGATCCGGGTCGGACTCGTGCATGGCAGGCTCAAGCCGACGGAGAAGGCCGAAGTCATGGATGGTTTCAAACGAGGCGAAATCCAGTTGCTCGTGGCGACGACCGTGATCGAAGTCGGCGTCGACGTGCCCAATGCCAGCCTCATGGTGATCGAGAATCCGGAACGACTGGGACTGGCGCAATTGCATCAATTGCGCGGCCGGGTCGGCAGGGGCGCCGAGCAAAGTCATTGCCTGCTGTTGTACCAGCCGCCGCTGTCTGAACTGAGCCGGGAGCGCCTGCGCATCGTCCGCGAAAGCAACGACGGTTTTCTCATCGCCGAGGAAGACCTGCGGCTGCGGGGACCGGGTCAACTGCTGGGCACCCGGCAGACCGGCCTGATGAGTTTCAAGGTCGCGGACATCAGCCGCGACAGCGATATGCTCGAACAGGTGCGCGATACCTGCGATGAATTGCTGGCCAGCCATCCCGCGGTCGCCGAACCGCTGATCCGCCGCTGGCTCGGCGAAAGCAGCCATTACGCGGACGTCTGAGCCATGAAGCGTTTTCTCGAACGATCATGGCGAAAGCTGAAACTTTGGCTGGAAGAACGACCTGAACTGCGGCGGAAGGCGATCGCTTACTACTATCTGGTGCGCCTGCATCGGCCGGTGGGAATCTATCTCCTGCTATGGCCGACGATCGGCGCCCTGTGGCTTGCGGCGGGTGGCATACCTTCCTTCGGCCTGCTGTTTATCTTCGTTGCCGGCACCGTGATCATGCGTTCCGCCGGCTGTTGCATCAACGACTTCGCCGACTATCACATCGATGGCGAGGTGCTGCGCACCCGCGAGCGTCCCCTGGCGACCGGTCAACTCAACCGCCGGGACGCCATGCACGGATTCATGGCGCTCTCCCTGGCGGGCTTTGCGCTGGTGCTGTTCACCAATCTGCCGACGATATTGCTGGCGATTGCGGCGATTCCCATCATCGCCTTGTACCCCTTTCTCAAGCGCGTCACCCACATGCCCCAGGTTGTGCTCGGCGTCGCCTTTTCCTGGGGCATCCTGATGGCGTTCACCGCCCAGACGGGCGGCTTGCCCGCTCAGGCATGGCTGCTGTTTCTCGCCAATTGCCTGTGGACTGTCATCTACGACACGCAATACGCCATGGTCGACCGGGAGTACGACCGTCGTCTCGGCATGAAATCCACGGCGATCCTGTTCGGCGATGCGGACAACATGATGATCGGCCTGTTACAGGTCATGTTCATTGCCGCGATGTGGCTGGCGGGACGGCAGTTCGACCTGGGACTGCCTTACTATCTGTCCCTGGTGGTCGCGAGCCTGCTGTTCGCCTGGCAGCAGATCCTGACCAGCGACCGCCAGCCCGAGCCCTGCTTCAGGGCCTTCGTCAATAATCAATGGGTCGGCGCGCTTGTCTTTCTCGGCATTGTGCTTGGCTAGCGCGAAATCGCGTCACTCAATTTCTAAAACCAGGGCAGTACGGGGCGTGATATTGATGGAGGAAGCCAGATCGTACGTCCCGCCGCGAATGACATCCGCGCCTCGTCGCGCATCGCCGAGAGCTTCCTCGAATCGCGCCAGGTCGAGCGTGTAAGGATTCGAATTCTTGTTCAGCGCGACCATGACCCGCTCGTTGCCCAGGGTCCGGAAATAGACGTACACGCCTTCTTTCGGCAGGAAGTGGATGAGGTCGCCTTCATGGACGGCGGCGGAAGTCTTGCGCCAATTGAAGAGGGTGCGGACCAGCGCTTGCGCCCGTAATTGTTCTTCGGTCAATCCCGCGCCGGACACCGCGTCAGCGGCGTCGCCCGCCCAGCCGCCGGGGAAATCGCTGCGAATGACGCCGTGGTCGCCACTGCTGGCGGTGAGTATCTCGGTGCCGTAATAGACCTGGGGCGCGCCGCGCATGGTCGCCAGGTAAGTCATGGCCAGTTCGAACAGGCCGTAGTCCTCGCCGAGTTGCGACCAGATTCGCATCATGTCGTGATTGTCGCCGAAGATCACAAGGGCGCCCGGGTCGGGATACAGCACATCGTTGACCAGCATCGAATACAGTTCGATGAAGCCATCGGCGAAGGATTCCGGCTCGCGCAGCGCCGGCGCGAGCACCGAGTTCAGGGGAAAGTCCATGACGCTCGGCAGCCATGAGCGATAGCCGTCGTGCTTGGCCAAGCTGCCGGCTGAGCCGTCGGGACCGCCCTGCCAATACGCGACGATCAGGGGATTTTCGGTCCATTCCTCGCCGACCACGTTGAAATAGGGGAATTCTTCCATCACCCGCCGCGTCCACTCGGCCATGAACTCTCCGCCTGAATACGGATAGGTATCCATGCGCACTCCGGCGAGGCCCAGGTACTCGATCCACCAGATGGCGTTCTGGATCAGGTACTCGGCCATGAGGGGATTGTCCTGGTTCAGGTCGGGCATGTCGGGCACGAACCAGCCGTCGTAAAGCTCGCGCCGGTCGACTTCGGCGGCGTAAGGGTCGAGACTGAGCGTCTTGGCGTGGTTGGTCTCGACATAGCCGTCCCATTGATGAACCCAGTCGTCCATGGGCGGGTCGTCCATCCACCAATGATGCAGCCCGCTATGGTTGACGATCATGTCCATGATCAGGCCTACTCCCTTTTCGCGTCCGGTGCGGGCCAGTTCCGCGAGATCCGCGTTGCTGCCCATGCGCGAATCGACCCGATAGAAGTCGGTGGTCGCATAGCCGTGATAGGAAAACGAGGGCATCGCGTTCTCGAGTACGGGATTGAGCCATACGGCGGTGAATCCGAGCCCGGCGATGTAGTCGAGACGATCGATGATGCCCTTGATGTCGCCGCCATGCCGCGCTCCGGGCTGACTGCGGTCGACGATATCGCCGAGGCCGTCGATCTCGTCGTTGCCGGGGTCGCCGTTGGCGAACCGGTCCGGAGTAATCAGGTAGATCGCGTCACGCGAGGAAAATCCGCGCGTGTGCATGGGATCCGGGTTGCGCGCGTCCAGCCGGTAAGGATGAACGATGCTGTCGCCATCGCCGTTAAACTCGATATCGAACTCGCCTGGTTCGGCGTCGGCGGCGATGCGCAGGCGCACGAACAGGTAATTGGGGTTTTCCGTCGTAAGCGTATCGAGCACCGTGACGCCGGGATAATCCACGGTGGGCCGCAATTCGCCGACGCCGTCGCCGTAAACGAGCAGCCGCACGTCGGGCTCATTGAATCCGGTCCACCAGTTGGGCGGTTCGACGCGCTCGATTTCAGCGGCGTAGACGGTCGAAAGCGGCGCTCCGAGGCAGATGGCCAGCGCGACAATCAAGTGGCGTTGCAGCTTGATGAGCGAAGCGATCATCGGGATTCCGCCGCCCAGAATTGCCGATAGAGTTCGCCACGAAACGCCTCGTCCCTGCCCCAGCCGTCTTCGTTGATCCAGAAAATCTGCGACATGATGATGCCGACGAACTCCCGCTTCGGATCGACCCAGAAGTGGGTTCCCTCGTATCCCCCGCCGACCCACAAGCCCTCTTCTCCCTGTTCGCGCGTCCTGGTCGGCTCTCCCGTCACCCACAAATTGAAGCCATTGTAGCCTTCGGGATTGTCGAGTTGCGTATGCGGGGAGTAGATTTCCTCGACGGTCGAAGTCTCCAGAAATCTCGTACCGTCGAGGCTGCCGTGGTTCAGCAGCATTCTCAGGAAATCCGCGTAGCCGTCGGCGTTGGCCAGCATGCCCTCGCCGCCGAGATGGAGTTGACGCTCCGGATCGTAGCCGGGAACGTCCGGCCCGAAGATATCGAGTTCACCGGGATACGCCGGCCGCAAAGTACCGCCCTGGCCGCTGATTGTCGGCAACAGGCTGGCTTGCGGCGGCAGATCGTATTGCAGACCTTCGATTCCCAGCGGTCCGGTCAGGCGCTCTTCCACCAATTGCTCCAGGCTCCTGCCCGTTGCGCGTTCGGCCACCATTCCCAGGATCGTGGTATTGGTCCCGTAGTAGTAGGTGGTTCCCGGATGCTGGATCAGCGGCAGGTCCGCGAGGCGGGCGATGAAGTCATCGGAATCCGCCGCCGTCGCCACGTTTTGTTCCGCGAGTGCGGAGTCGATGCACGGAATGCCCGTGGTGGAGTAATAGAAACCGGCTTCATGGTTGATCAGGTGCCGTACCGTCATCACGGTGTCCGCGGGGACCAGCGTGAGCGGGCAGGCCGTATCGAAGCGCTCCGGGCCGATTTCCGCGAGGCTCGTCCCGTCCGGCGTCACCGCGACCTGCATGTCGGAAAATTCCGGAATGTAGCTTGCGACCGGATCTTCCAGGTTCAGCACGCCGTCTTCCACCAGGTCGAGAACCACCGAGATGGTGACGATCTTGCTCATGGACCAGACGCGAATCCACGATTGCCCGCCGATTTCCGCATCGGGCAGCAAGTCCCGGTTCACGACGCTGTGTTCGTAGGCGACATTGCCGTCGCGGTCTTCGAGCCGGGCATAGAGGAAGGGGTAGTGGCCCTCTTCGACGAAGCGGTCGAGGACCGCGTCGAGGGCGTCCGGGTCGGGAACTTCGACTTGCGCCAGCGCAAGATGCGCCCACGAACATAAAACAAAGGCGGGCAACAATGTGCCCGCCTTCGCGAAGAGCGCCGAATGGATCATTGGCGCCGGCGCTAGAACCGGTACGACGCGCCGACGAAGTAGGTCGCGCCGTAGGACTGCCAGTCCTTGACCATCCGATGATCGTTGTTGAGGAATCCGACGAAAGGTTCGTCGGTCAGATTGGTGCCCTGCAGGTACAGCGTCAGGCCGTCCAACTGGCC
>CAZUSL010000023.1:0-2520 GCA_964622925.1 uncultured Pseudohongiella sp.
ACGGCGAGGAAATCATCGCCTGGGTGCAACTCAAGGACGGCGCCGGGGCGCGGGAAGAAGAAATTCGCGACTTCTGCCGCGGCCGCATAGCCCACTACAAGGTGCCGCGCTACATACGCTTCAGCGACGACTTTCCCATGACCGTCACCGGCAAGGTGCAGAAATTCCGCATGCGCGAAATCAGCATCGCCGAACTCGGCCTGAAAGAACTACGGACCGCCTGAGACCGTTGCCGGGGGCTCAGGGCAGCCTGAGCGCCACGAGTTGGCCGGGGAGTCCGCGGCGAACGCTGCCGGCTTGCATGAGCAGATACTGCACGCCTTCGTGCATGTAGGTCATCATGCCGTATTGGCCGGGGACGGGGACTTCGACGCTGGCCAGAATTTCGCCGCTGCGCTTGTCCCTGGCATGCAGCAGAGGCAGGCCGTTCGGGCCCGATTCCGCCTGGCCGCGCAGGTCTTCGGTGGTCTGCACGAGCAGGTTACCCATGACCATCTGGATCGAATGTCCGGTGCCGCCGGTCTGCGGCGTCTCGACTCCTTCCAGCAGCGGATTTTCGGCGATATTCGGCGGCGTCTCACCGACCGGTATGTCCCAGAGTTTTTCGCCGGTGTTCATGTCATAGGCCGCCAGGCCCATCAACAGCGGCTTGTAGACCGGCAGTCCCCGGATGTTGGGCAGGAATTCCCGGCCCATGCCCGGCGCCCAGGCGGCGACCGTGGTGCCCGTGGTCGGCGTGTGCCGCTCGCGCCCGCGCCAGGCTTCCTCGGAATAGCCCGGCAGGCCGCGTTCCTCGTCGACGCCATTGGTCGGCTCCATGAAACGCGGGGCGCTGCAGGTCCGGCGGTGCGAGGCATACATGATGCCCGTCGTGGGGTCGGCCACCGGCGGGTGGTAGATATTCAGGCCGCCGACGCAACCGACGTTGTTGCGAAAGGGATTGTCGTGAGGCCAGGGCAGCGGCGGAACGTAAAGTCCGCCGATATTGAACCCGGACAGGATTTCCCGCGCCTGTTCGCGCAACTCGGGCGTGTAGTCGATGATGAACTCTTCGGTGATGCCGTCGATGACGATCCGGTCGAGCGGTTCCGGCCGCGTCGGATAGGGCTGGGTCGCGGCGGTGTAGTTGCCCGGCACCTGGGTCTGGATCACCGGGCGATCCTCGATCGGCCAGATCGGCTCGCCGGTGGCGCGGTTGAAGACGAAGATCAGGCCCTGCTTGGTGTTCTGGATCAGCGCCGGAACTTCTTCGCCGTCCACAGTCAGATCGAGCAGGATCGGCGCGGTCGGAATGTCGTAGTTCCACTGGTCGCTGCGATGAATCTGGAAATGCCAGCGGCGTTCGCCGGTGGCGACGTCGAGCGCGAGCACGCTGCCGCCGAACAGGTTATCGCCCGGTCGGTGGCCGGTATAGGACTGCACGGTGGAAGCGTTGGTGACGATGTAGACCAGGCCGAGTTCCGGATCGGCGGACGCGGGCGCCCAGGACGACATGTCGCCGGACCATTGCCAGGCGTCGTTTTCCCAGGTCTCATGGCCGTATTCGCCGGGCCGCGGAATGACGTGGAACTTCCATAGCCGTTCGCCGGTGCGCAGATCGTAGCCCATGATGTCGCCGGGCACGTTCTCGATGCGCGTCTGGTCGTAGCTCGGTTCGTGGCCCACGAGCACAACGGCCACGCCGTTGACGACGATGGGCGGTGACGAAGCGGTGACCATGCCGAGTTCGCGTGGAATCCCGTGGTCGGGGTCGTAGACGCCGCCCTCGAACTGCCAGTCGATCCAGCGCTGCCAGTCGTCCACCAGCGGCGGAATCAAGTCGACGACGCCGGTTTCGGAAAATGCCGGAATGCCGGTCGGCGCGCCCCAGTCTTCCAGCGGGAGGCCGGTTCGGGCGTCAAGCGCCCAGAGGAAGAACGCAGGGGAGGTGTAAAGAATCACGCCGCGGCCGTCGAATTCGGCCCAGGCGACGCCCTTGCCGAAATCAGTGCGCGGCGAACGCAGATAGCGCATGGTTTCCGGTTCGCGGAAAGTCCACAACGTCTCGCCGGTAGCGGCGTCGATGGCCACGACTTGCCGGCGTTGGCCGACCACGGTGTACAGCACGCCATCTGCATAAACCGGTGTCGAGCGAGAGGTGTATTCGACCCGCGGTCCGAAATTATCGCCGCGCCAGGACCACGCGACTTCAAGCTCGGAAAAGTTCTCGGCGTCGATCTGCGTCAGATGGGGCGAAGAGCGCGTGTGCCCGGCGTCGCCGCCCAGATAGCGCCATTCGCCCTGTTCCAGACCAGTCAACTGCGCGGACGCCGGCAAGGCGGCGGTTAGCACTGCTACCGCAAGCCAGCTTGCCGCAATTGAGCATCTGTTTTCGTTCATGTTCTGAAGCCTCCCGCTCCGATCACCCACGAGAACCATATCCGCCAACTCGCAATGTCCCCGAAAGATAATGTGAGTCGCTGTCGCGTTGCAAGAAGTGCAGCGGGCGTGCGAGGCAGGGATGCCGAGCCCGAAGCCTAC
>CAZUSL010000024.1:0-5582 GCA_964622925.1 uncultured Pseudohongiella sp.
GTCCTCGACCGCCACGTCGCTCCTTTCCAACCCAGTGGGTCCAGCGGAAAATTTGTCACCAATATCCACCTGCCGCGGGTCGCACTGCCCGCATTGCCCCGCGCGTCGAAGCCCAGGCCAACGGGAACGAAATCCAGCGCGTTGTCATACTGGTAACGCGTGTAGGTCAGAATGGCCGACCCCCGTCCCCAGAACCTGCGTTCGAATTGCAGTTCGTATTCGGCTGATTTTTCCGGTTCCAGGTCGGCATTGCCGGCGGCCAGAATGTCCCACTCCAGGTTCGGCGATGCGGCGAACGAGTAAAAATCGAGTTGCCCCACCACTTTCTCCACGCGCAGCCGAACGTCGGTCACGCTGTTTATCGACCATGTCGCGGTCAGGCGAGGCTTGAGGTAGTCGAAGTGCTTGATGAGATTGGCGTCGCCGCGCTGCTCCAGAGCCGAATGCTCGAACGCCAGGCCGGCTTCGAATGACAGGTTGGGCCGGGCCCGGAAAATGGCCTTGGCGAACGCCTGATAGCGGTCTTCCGCTACCGTGACGTTGTCATTCGGCAGATCAAGGGGGGTATCGGCCACGCTGACCTCGACCAGACTGTCCAGCTCGTTGAATGCGGCCTCGGCTCCGAATTCCAGGCTCAGGGGATCGGACAGGTCCCACCGGTATATCGCGCGCGCCGCGGTCTCGGTCCAGTCGAATTCGTCGTCGGCGAGGGTCTCCAGGGACCCGACCTGCAGGTACGAGTCGCTGCCCAGGGACTCCAGCCGGTGGAGCAACTTGGCGTTCAGGCGCCGGTTCCCGGCCAGATTGAGCGCGATGTTCGAACCCACCTCGAATACGTCGTTCCCCCGCTCGATATCGACGACCTGATCGTACGGCTCACCACCCGCAGTCCGGTATTCGCCCAGCCGGTCGAGAAGCAGCGTCGACGTCTTGGCCGTAATGTTCAGCCCCAGGTCGAAACGGTCCCATGCGTAGTTGCCGGTGGCCGTGGCGTGCACGCTCCTGGTCCAGTCGTCAATGTCGAACCGGCCACTGAGCGAGGACTGGGGATCCATGGCCGTAAGGGTGTACGGTCCCTCGCCCGTTCCCCATTCGAACTGTTCGTTTTCGTAAACAAGGCTCGCATCGAAATTGAAGCGCCCCGAACTCCTTGAGTACTCGGCACGCGCGGTACCGCCGAATTCACGGTCGTTGTCGGTGTACTTCTTGACCGCCGCTTCGGTGATCAGTGTCGATTTGCCACCCGCCTTGCGAACGATGTTGACGACGACCTGGCGGCCCATCGTGTCGAAATCCGCAGCGTCCGCGCGTATCACTTCGACCTGCTCGATCACGGCAAAAGGAATGGCGGTGAGCACCTCCTGCAGGGTGTTGGCCTTGATGGTCGGCCAGCGGCCGTCGATCAGCACGTTTCCCGCAGCGCTCTCCAGGCCGCGCATGTTGTTGTTTCCGCGCTCGAAGATGAATCCCGGCGTGCGGTTGATCACGTCCATCGCGCTGACCGGTTCGCCGTCCGCGTAAAAAGACGCGGGGAAGACCGTGATGCCGGGATTTTCCGCCGCCGGCTGCTCCTGCGCAAGGCAGGCAAGGGCGAGCGCCACCTGCGCGAAGAAAATTCCGAAAACTCTCGCGATATAACCAACGTTCTGTTTCACGACCACTACCTTACTCGCTATACCGCCGGGCGGGAAATTATTTCCAGGACATCCGGCTGCCTGATAAGATTCGCCCGGTTGCGCCCGGAGGATTCCGGACGACGAGTGAAGGGGAATAGAGTGCGGGAAAACAAACTACGTATTCATCGGCGGCGGCTGGTCCAGACAATGCTGGCCGCGCCGCTGGCATACGTCTGGTCGCGGACAGGCGCGGACCAGGCGATTGGAGCATCCGAATCGGGGCCGCCGGCGGCCGCGCGGCGGATCCGCCGCCGCTACGTGGACGGGCGCTTCGGTCAGGTGCATCTGCATATTGCCGAAGCCCTTGATGAAACTGCAGGGCGCACGCCGCTGATATGCTTTCATCCCACGGCCTTGTCGGGGGACTTTTATCGCGATTACATGCTGGCGATGAGTGTCGACCGCCGGGTCATGGCGATGGATACACCGGGCTACGGCAAATCGGACCCGCCGCCCGAACCGCAGCCGATGAGCGAACTGGCCGGCGCCGCGGCCGACACGCTGGTCGCGCTCGGCTACGGGGCGGATGGCGAAGGCGCCGTGGACGTGATCGGCTACCACACGGGAACCTTCATCGCCGCGGAACTGGCCGTTGTCCGGCCGGACCTGGTGCGCCGGCTGGTGCTGCCCGGCATCCCCTACCGCGTTGGCGAGGAGCGCAAGGCGCTGTACGAGCAGTACGCCCGGCCCAGCGAGCTCCGGGAAGACGGCTCGAACGCCATGGAAGTGTGGCGCTTCTGGGTGACCGATCGACACCCGGATGTTTCCCTGCAACGCGGCGCTTCGCACTTTGTCGATCACCTGCAGTCGGGTCCCTACGCGTGGTGGGCCTACCACAGCGTGTTCAGCTATCCGGCCGAAGAGCGCCTGCCTCTGGTGCGCCAGCCCGTTCTGGTGCCCAACACCCACGGCAATCTCCAGGAACAGTCCCGCGAAGCCGCGAAGCTTCTGAAGGACGTGCGGGTGGTGGAAATGCCCGACCTGAGCCACGGCGCATTCGATGTGGGCGCGGACCGGCTGGCCAACGTTTCCCGCGAATTTCTGGATCAATAAATCATGAATTTTGAGCGAGTCGCAAAACTGGGCGCCGAGGTTTCGGGCATCGAGCTTTCTCCGGACCTTGCGCAGGACGTCATCGACGAGATCGAACAAGGAATATTGGAACACAGAGTACTGTTTTTCCGGGACCAGGACCTGAACGGAGAAGAGCTCGTCGAGTTCTCCCGGCGATTCGGCGAGAGCTTCATCCAGCCGGCGCTGGCGCACAAGTACCAGGAACTGCTGTTTCTGGAAAACGACAAGAGCAAGCCGCCCACGCTCAACACCTTTCACCAGGACATGACCGGCCTGGCGCAGCCTCCGGCGCTGCACATGCTGCACGCGCTGGTAGTGCCCGACGGGGGCGGCGACACGATGTGGGCCTGCAACTACAGCGCCTACGAATCCCTCTCGGATGAAATGAAGCGGATTCTGGGCAGCCTGACCTGCACCCACACCATACTCGGGTACTACGAACCGATCGTGAGGAACTGGGAGAACGCCGAGGAAACGCTGAAGGAATTCAGGGAAATATTCCCGCCGGTCACGCATCCGCTGGTGAGGACCCACCCGCGAACCGGCCGCAAGTCACTGTTCGTCAACCGCTTCTTCACCAATTTCGTCAACGGCTTCACGCCCCAGGAAAGCGAAAACCTGCTTCAGTTCCTGTACAAGCACATCGAGACGCCCGAATTCTGCGTGCGGCTGCGCTGGCGCCCCGGCACCCTGGCGATCTGGGACAACCGCTGCACATCCCACTACGCGCTGGCCGACTACTGGCCGCAGCACCGCAAGATGCAGCGCGCTTCGGTCTCGGGGGATACCCCCTTCTAGCCCAATTCCTCGCGCAGGCCCTTGACAAGGCCGACGCACATGCACAGCAGCACCAGGGTGAACGGCAAACCCACCGCGAGGGTCAGCGCCTGCAGCGAGGCCATGCCGCCGCCCAGCATCAGCGCCATCGCGGCCAGGCCGGCCAGCAGGCACCAGAAGGCGCGTTGCTGCACCGGAGCGTCCATCTTGCCGCCGGCCGTGATGGTGTCCATCACGAGCGATCCCGAGTCCGCTGACGTGACAAAAAAGATCGTGATCAGGAACACACTGGCGGCCGAGACGAATCCGGCCATCGGCAATGGTTCCAGCATCTTGAACAGGGCCAGTTCGGGCACCGATTCCGCCACCCCGGTATAGCCGCCGGAAAAGTACTGGTCCAACGCGGCGCCGCCGAACGTCGCCATCCACAGGATTCCGATGATCGTCGGGACGATCAGCACCCAGGTGATGAACTCGCGCACCGTGCGTCCAAAACTGATGCGCGCGATGAACATGCGTACGAACGGCGCCCAGGCGACCCACCAGGCCCAGTAGAAAGTTGACCAGTCGCGCACGAATGCCAGGTCTTCGCGGCCGATCCAGTTGCTCAGGGCCGGCAGGTAATAGGCGTAGTCGATGCCCGCCTTGCCGATCGTCGCGAGAATCACCAGCGTGGGTCCCGCGATCAGGACGAACAGCCACAACAGGGCCGCAAGCACCATGTTGATCCAGCTCAGTCGCTTGACGCCCTTGTCCAGCCCGGCAATCACCGACGCGAGCGCGATGCCGATGATGACCATGATCAGAATGGCCCGGGTGGCGACGGTCGCGGGAATTCCGAATAGGTATTGCAATCCGCCGGCGATCTGTTCGGCGCCGAAGCCCAACGATACCGCCAGCCCGAAAAGGGTCGCCAGCACCGCGACGATGTCCACCGTGTGACCGAAGGGGCCCCAGACGGACTTGCCGATGAGCGGGAAGAACCCGGAGCGCAGCGTCAGCGGCATTCCCCGATTGAAACAGAAGAACGCCAGCGACAGGCCGGCGACCGCGTAGATCGCCCAGGCGTGCAGCCCCCAATGGAGTATCGCCGCGGACATGCCGACGGCGCGCGCGGTCTCGGTGTCGGCGGGATCGACGCCAAGCGGCGGCGCCAGGCTGTGGGTCACGGGCTCGAGGACGCCGAAGAACATCAGGCCGATGCCCACGCCCGCCGCAAACAGCATGGCCAGCCAGGCCGAATAGCCGTATTCCGGCTTTGCGCGCCGACCGCCAAGGCGAATCCGTCCCAGGGGAGACAGCGCGATACCGAAGCAGAACAGGACAAAGAGGTTGGACGCGGCGAAGTAGAACCAGTCGAACGTCGTGGTCGTCCAGACCCTCAGATCGGCGAACAAGGTTGCCGCCTGCTCCAGAAATAAAAGCGTGCCGATCACGAGCATGATCACCAGCGCGGCGGACACGATGAACACCGGGTTGTGGATGTCGAGCCCGAGGAAGCGGATGTTGTGCTCGCCGATTTCGTGGCCGATATCGGCAGCCGCGGGTCTGGTCGAGGCGGAGTCGGTGCGTGAACGGGTCATGGTTGCGGATGCCCTGGATTCGGCGATCGGATACCGAAGCGGCTCCGGACGTCTTCGCCCAGCGCACCCTTAAGCGGATCGAGCCAGGGTTCGTAGTTGCGCCAGTAGTCGAGCCCCGACTCGAATATCGGCTGGCGAACCTGCTCGGAACTGGGCGTGCGCACCGCCCGGTCCGTACGGTAGAAACTCAGGCAGCCTGGTTCGAATTCGAGTTCGCAGTGTTCGAGGATTCGCCGCACCTGGGTTTCGAGGTCGCTCACAACCTCCTCGTACTGGACACACAGCACCTTGCCGGGAAGCACTGCGTCCCAGTGGTCCATGAGTTCGACATAATCGCGATAGTACTGTCCGAGGTCCGCCAGGTCGTAGGTGAATTGCTGGCCTTCGGCGAAGAGCTGCTTGTAGCCGCTGAATCCGCAGGCCATCGGGTGACGCCTGGCGTCGATGATCTTCGCATTGGGCAGCATCAGGT
>CAZUSL010000025.1:0-7119 GCA_964622925.1 uncultured Pseudohongiella sp.
ATCTACAACCTGCTGCCCGTGGGCATCGGCGACGAGGTCACGCCGCAGACTCCCGCCCAGATCATTCGCGATCTTGCCGCTTCGGAATATTTCGACGCGGTCGAAGTTTCCCGGGAAGGCAACATCCTCGTCATCACCGTGCAGGAGAGGCCGTCGGTAGCGGAAATCAACATCGAAGGCAACAGCGTGCTCGAAACCGAGGACATCATCGAGAACATGGCCACGGCGGAAATCGCCGAAGGCGAGATCTTCACCCGCGCCGCCCTCGAAGCCATCCGCCAGGGCATCCAGGAAGTGTATTCCTCGCGCGGCCGTTATGGCGCGGCGGTCGAGATCGAAGTGGAGGAACTGCCCCGCAACCGGGTGTCGATCAGCCTCGACATCAACGAAGGGGAGGAATCGCGCATCCGCCAGATCAATGTGGTCGGCAACGAGTCCTTCGAAGACGACACCCTGCTCGACCTGTTCGAACTCGGCCCCAAGCCCTGGTACATGTTTCTCAGCCGCAGGGACCGTTACTCGCGGGAACAGTTCTCCGGCGACCTTGAGCGGCTCGAGTCCTTCTATCTCGACAACGGCTACGTCGAATTCAATATCGAGTCGACGCCGATCTCGATCACGCCCGACCGGCGCGAGGTGTATATCACCATCAACGTGCTCGAAGGCAACCAGTACGTGATCAACGAAGTCGATCTGGCCGGAGACCTGGTCGACGCCGAGGCGATCCTGCGTGCGGCGATCTTCGTGCGGCCGGGCCAGATCTATTCCCAGGCCCTCGTGACCGGCACCGAAGAGATCATGGTGCAATTTCTCGGCAATCTCGGTTACGCCTTCGCCGAAGCCACCGGCGTACCGGACGTCAACGAGGACGGCACCGTCGATGTGACCTTCGTCATCGAACCCGGCAACCGGACTTACGTGAACCGCATCAATTTCAACGGCAACACTTCGACCGCCGACGACGTGCTGCGGCGCGAAATGCGCCAGCTCGAAGCGGCGCCGGCCTCAAGCCTGCAGATCGAACAGTCGAAGGTGCGACTCGAACGGCTCGGCTATTTCGAAACCGTGGAGGTGGCCACCGAGGAAGTGCCCGGCACGACCGACCAGGTCGACGTCAATTTCGACGTGGTGGAGCAGAATTTCGGCGCCATCAGTTTCCAGGTGGGCACCGGCGGCAGCGGCGACTTCTTCATCAGTTCCAACCTGCAGGCGCAGAACTTTCTCGGCACCGGGCGCACGGTGGCGGTCGGCGTCAATCGCAGCCGTTTCATCAAGTCACTGAATTTTCAGTACATCGATCCTTATTTCACCCCGGACGGCGTAAGTCGCGGAATGAGCCTGTACGTGCAGGAAATCGATTCGCCGTTCAACGTCGCGAACTTCAACACTTCCTCCTACGGCGCCTCGGTCAGTTTCAGCTACCCGCTCAGCGAAATCTCGGTGCTCGGTTTCGACGTCGGCTATACCCATACCGAACTCAGTTCCGGCTTCGGCTCGGTGCAGGAAATTTCCGCCTCGCCGACGCCGTATTCGAACGTGAACAAATATCTGATCTCGCCGGCGAATCCCAATCCGGCGGTCGGCCCGGTCATGGACGCGGTGCTCGGAGACGTGAGCATGTTGAGCGCGGCGCAATTGCGCATGAATCCCGATCCGGGATTCGTCGATCTCTACGGCGATAATTTCGACAACTTCACCCTGTCCGGCAACTGGTTCCGCAACACCCTCAACCGCGGCCAGCTCGCCAACGACGGCATGTTGCACAATCTGGGCGTCGAAGTGACGCTGCCCGGCAGCGATCTGCAATACGCGAGATTTTCCTATTCCAACCAAATCTACTGGCCGCTGAACCAGAATCGCACCTGGGTAGTCGGCCTGCGCACCAATCTCGGTTACGGCATCGGCTACGGCGATACCGAACAGATGCCCTTCTTCAATCACTATTTCGCCGGTGGAATCAATTCGGCCGGCGTATTGCGAGGATTCGAGGAAAACAGCCTGGGCCCCGAGAGTACGGCCGGCGCGCGCTATCTGACCGCGGGCGGCGTGTCCCTGCTGAAAGACGAAGCCGGCAACATCCTGCTGAACGAAGACGGCTCGGCCCGGGGATTCGAGAGCGATATCGCGTATCAGACCGATCCGCTGCTCGACGCCATGGGGAACCCGGTGCTCGACGGCATGGGCAATCCCGTACCGGCGCTGGCGGTGGAGAATTTCTTCCTGCATGAGGATTACGACAGCTTTGGTGGTAACATATTGACCGTGGCGACATTGGAACTGCTGTTTCCGGTGCCCTTCGTCGATGAGGTTTCGAACCAGTTGCGGACTTCGTTTTTCATCGACGCAGGTAATGTGTTCTCGTCTCATTGCACGGAACGGCAGCGGCTGTTGCAGAACTGTTCGAATTTCGACTTCAAGGAGTTTCGCTATTCCGCGGGCATAGCGGTCACCTATTTGTCGCCTTTCGGTCCGCTGACTTTCTACCTGGCCCAGCCATT
This sequence comes from uncultured Pseudohongiella sp., assembly GCA_964622925.1. Lineage (GTDB taxonomy): Bacteria > Pseudomonadota > Gammaproteobacteria > Pseudomonadales > Pseudohongiellaceae > UBA9145. Next base: position 2,499 of record CAZUSL010000025.1, read on the forward strand.
CGGAAAGGAAGGGGACGATACCAAGAGTTTCGACTTTACCGTGGGAACCGGGTTCTAGCTCGGACGCTGGTTGGAGAAAAACTGTGAAACACATCAAGTATCTGATTGCCTGCCTGGCCATGGCGGCGATTTCGCAAGGGGCCCTGGCGCAGGACACCAAGATAGGGATTCTCAATCCCCTCCGGGCTCTGTTCGCCTCGGATGCGGCCGCGGTCATCCAGCAGGAACTCGAAGCCGAACTGGCGCCCGACCAGGAAAGGGCGACCGAGTTGTCGGAGCAACTCAATGCGCTTGCCGAGGAGTTCCAGCAGAACGAAGCGATCATGACCGAAGATGAAGTACGGCGCATGAACTCCAACGCGCAGGACCTGCAAGTGCAATTGCAATTGATCCAGGAACGCGTACAAACCGCGCTCAACGAAAGAAACCAGGCGTTCCTAGAAAGCATGCAGGAGCAACTGGCCACGGCGGTATCCGACGTCGTCGCCGAAGGCGGCTTCGATCTCATTCTGAACGCCGACAACGCACCGTATTTCGCGCCCGTGCTCGATATTACGGCTCGGGTCACGGCGAAACTGAACGAACTTGCCCAGAACGAATAACGGGAGAGTTCCCGGGCATGAATCTGTCGCGGCTGGCGCAATTGCTGGAAGTCGAGCTGGATGGTGACGGCGAGTGTGAAATCACCGGGCTTGGCTCCCTGGCGGACGCAGGCCCGGGCCAATTGAGCTTCCTGTCAAATCCCGCTTACGCCGCGCAATTGGCGACGACTCGCGCATCCGCGGTCATCGTCGAAGAAAAATCCCGCGGCGACTGCCCGGTAAACAAGCTGATCAGCCCCCATCCCTATGTCAGTTTCGCCCGCGCATCGGAAATTTTTCACGTTACGGAAAAACCTTCCGCCGGTATTCACCCGTCCGCCGTCGTCGATCCGGAAGCCCGGGTCGACCCGTCGGTCGGTGTAGGCCCCAACAGCGTCATTGAAGCCGGCGCCGATATCGGCGCGAATACGATCATCGGGCCGGGTTGCATCGTCGGGGAAGGGTGCGTACTCGGGGAATCCTGCCATCTGCGGCGCGCGGTAGTCCTGTACCCCGGCGTTCGTCTTGGCAGCAACGTGGAGATCGACGCCAACAGCGTGATCGGCGCCGACGGTTTCGGCTATGCGTTCGACGGCGAGAAATCGATCAAGATCCACCATGGCGGTTCGGTGGTGATCGGCGACGACGTGGAGATCGGCGCCGGCACCACCATCGACCGCGGCGCCATGGAAGACACCGTCATCGGGCGCGGAGTCAAGATCGACAACCAGGTGCAGATCGGACATAACTGCGTCATCGGCGAACATACGATAATCTGCGGCTGCACCGCGATCGCGGGCAGCGTCGTGATCGGCAAATATTGCATCATGGGCGGCGCGTCGGGAGCGGTTGGCCATATCAGCATTGCGGACCGCGTCGAAGTGAGCGCGATGTCGCTCGTCAGCCGCAGCATCGAAGAGCCGGGAAGATACTCTTCAGGCACCGGCCATATGAAAACCAGCCGCTGGAAAAGGGTCATCACCCGCTTCCAGGATCTGGACGAAATGGCTAACCGGCTGAGACATTTGGAAAAACAGATCAAGAAAGACTAGCATGGGCTTCCCCGCGTCCAGCGACGGGCGTTCCGCGGAGATCGAGGCAAGAATTTGGACATTCAGGAAATCAAGGAATATCTGCCCCAGCGTTATCCTTTTCTGCTGGTGGACCGGGTTCTCGAAATGGAACTCGGCAAGTCGATTCTCGCGTGCAAGAACGTGACCGTGAACGAGCCCTTCTTCACCGGCCATTTCCCGCATCAGCCCATCATGCCCGGCGTGCTCATCATCGAAGCGCTCGCCCAGGCGGCCGGCGTACTCGGTTTCAAGAGCCAGGAAAAGAAGCCCGCGGACGGTTATCTCTATTATTTCGTGGGCGCGGACGAAGTGCGCCTGCGCCGCCCGGTCGTGCCCGGCGACCAGTTGATGTTGCAGGTCGACGTGATCAGCAATCGCCGCGGCATCTACAAGTTCTATGCCGAGGCCACCGTTGACGGTCATCTGGTGGGTTCGATGAAGATCATTTGCGCCGAGAGGAAAGTGGATGTCGATTGACAGCAGCGCCAGTATCGATCCGACGGCGCGGATAGAAGAGGATGTCGAGATCGGCGCCGATGTGATCGTCGGCCCCTGGAGCATAATCGGACCCAATGTATCCATCGGCGCGGGAACCATATTGCGCTCCCATGTCGTGATCCAGTCCAATACCCGTATCGGCGCAGGCAACCTGTTCTTCCAGTTCGCCTCGATCGGCGAAGATCCCCAGGACAAGAAGTACCAGGGCGAGGAAACCTGGCTCGAAATCGGCGACGACAACATATTCCGCGAAGGCGTGACCGTGCATCGGGGCACCGGCGCCGGCGGCGGCCTGACGAGCATCGGCAGCCGCAACCTGCTGATGGCCTATGCCCATGTCGCTCATGACTGCAAGCTCGGTGACGATATCGTCTGCGCCAACAATGTCGGCCTTTGCGGTCATGTGACCATCGACGATTTCGCCCTGCTCGGCGGCTATGCCGGAGTGCAGCAATTCCTGCGCATCGGCGCGCATTCCATGGTCGGCGGCATGACCCATGTGGTAAACGACGTGCCCGCCTTCGTCATCGTCAGCGGCCAGCCCGCGCTAGCGCGCAGCATCAACTCGATCGGCATGAAACGGCGCGGCTTCGAGCGCGAAGACATCGAACTGGTAAAGAAGGCGTTCAAGATCCTGCACTTGCGCAATCTCACCGTGCAGGAAGCCGTGCCCCAGATCGAGGCGCTCAGCGAGGACAGCGCGGTGCTGAAAACGCTGATCGAGTCCGTCGAGTCTTCCTGCAAGGGCGTTCATCGCTAGCGGCCGGCCATTCCGCGGCATGACCGGACCTATCCATCTAGGAATTGTCGCCGGCGAAAAATCGGGCGACATCCTTGGCGCAGGCCTCATGCGGGCCTTGCGCGAGCTTTATCCGGCGGCGCATTTCAGTGGCGTCGGCGGCCCGGAAATGGAGCGGCTCGGCTGCGATTCGCTGGCGCCGATGGAGCGGCTTTCGGTGATGGGACTGGTCGAACCGCTCGGCAGGCTGCCGGAACTGCTGCGCATCAAGCGCAGCCTCGAACGATTTTTCCTCAAGACCCGCCCGGCGGCGTTCATCGGCATCGACTCGCCCGATTTCAACCTGCGCCTGTCGGGAAGCCTTCACAAGAACGGCATCCGGACGATTCATTATGTAAGTCCCAGTGTCTGGGCCTGGCGCAGGGGCAGAATCCATGGCATTGCAAGATCGATCGACCTGATGCTGACGCTGTTTCCCTTCGAAACCGATATCTATCGCGAGCATGGCGTTCGCGTGCAATGCGTCGGCCATCCGCTGGCCGATGAAATCGGCTTCGAGGACAGCGGGGAACAGGCCCGGCGCGAACTTTCGCTCGATCCCGCGGCGCCCGTCATCGCCTTGATGCCGGGAAGCCGCAAGAGCGAAATCAGCAGAATGGCGCCGGAATTCCTGGCCGCGGCCTCGGCGGCGCAAGACAAGTTTCCCGAATTGCGGTTTCTGGTTCCCTGTTCAGGCGCCGAGAACCGGCGCCTGCTCGAAGAAATCATCGCGCAAGGCGGATTCGCCGGCGCCGGATTCCGCTTGCTCGATCGATCGCACCAGGCTATCGCCGCCGCCGATTTCGTGATCCTGGCCTCGGGCACGGCAAGCCTGGAAGCCATGTTGCTGCGCCGCCCGATGGCCGCCTGCTACAAGCTTGCGCCACTGAGTTATGCGCTTGCCTCGCGCATCGTCAAGGTCGATCACATGGCGATTCCCAATCTGCTCGCCGGAGAGCGCCTCGTGCCCGAATACGTGCAAAAGGACGTCAACAGGGAAAACCTCCTGCGGGAAATCGAACGCTTCATGGAGAATCGCGCGCCACGCGAGGAATTGCTGAAAAAATTCGAACAACAGCATCGTTTCCTGCGCCGGAACGCCTCCGTCCAGGCAGCTAATGCCATCCATGAGATGTTAACCGGGCAGGCGCATGCGAGTTGAACCGGTCTGGCGCGAACCGGTGGGCCTGCCGGCGCCGCGAGCCGGAGCGGACGAAGCCGGACGCGGCTGCCTGGCGGGAGACGTAGTCGCAGCCGCGGTGATTCTCGATCCGGATGCGCCCCCCGATGGCCTGAACGATTCGAAAAAACTCACCCCGGCGCAACGCGAAGCCTGTTTCGAACGGATCGTAAACGGCTGTCTCAGCTTCGCGATAGGACGGGCGAGCGCCGCGGAAATCGACCGCCTGAACATCCTCCAGGCCAGCCTGCTCGCCATGCGCCGGTCCGTGCAACGACTTTCGCTGCAGCCCCGATTCGTCTACGTCGACGGAAACTTTTGTCCCGACTGGCAATACCCCTCCGAAGCCGTTATCGGCGGCGACGGTTGCATTCCTTCAATTGCCGCCGCGTCGATCCTCGCCAAGGTCACCAGGGACCGCGAAATGGCCGCCCTCGACCGCGAATACCCCGGCTACGGTTTCGCCCGCCACAAGGGCTATCCCACCCGCGACCACCTCGAAGCCCTCGCC
>CAZUSL010000026.1:0-5860 GCA_964622925.1 uncultured Pseudohongiella sp.
GGAGTGCTGTTCCCGACACTCTGAGGAGAACCCGGTGCCCCGCATACCGGTCGAAACCGCCGAATCCCTGATCGGCGAAGCCTTCGCTGCGGCAGGCTGCTCCGTTGCCGAGGGCGCGCGCATCGCCGCCTCGCTGGTGTCGGCCAACCTTGCCGGCCACGACAGCCACGGCATCGTGCGCGTGCCGCGCTATCTGGACATGCTGCGCGACGGGCGGGTGGTGGCGGACCGCGAGGTGGAGGTCGTGTCCGACACAGGCGCGATGGCGGTGCTCGACGGGCGGCTCGGCTTCGGCCAGACCATCGGCCCGCAGGCCGTGCGCTGCGGCATCGACAAGGCGCGCGCCGGCGGCGTCGGCGTGGTGGCGCTGCGCAATACCGGGCATCTCGGGCGCATCGGCGAATGGGCCGCGATGGCGGCCGATGAAGGGCTGGTCTCGGTCCATTTCGTGAATGCGCGCGGCAGCATCCTGGTCGCGCCCTACGGCGCGCGCGAGCGGCGTTTCTCGACCGCGCCCTTCTGCGTGGCCGTGCCGCGCGGGGGCCGCGAGCCGCTGGTGCTCGATTTCGCCACCTCCGTGGTGGCGGAAGGCAAGGTGCTGGTCGCGGCCAAGGGCGGCAGGCCGGTGCCGGACGATGCGCTGATCGACGGCGAGGGCCGGCGCACGAACGACCCTGCCGCGCTCTACGGGTCCGCCGGCCCGGATGCGCCGCCGCAGTTCCGCGACGGCAAGGGCGCCATCCGCGCGATGGGCGAGCACAAGGGCTCGGGCCTGGCGCTGATGTGCGAGCTGCTGGGCGGCGCGCTTACCGGCAACGGCGTCTGCGGGCCGACGGATGCGCCGTTCGCCAACGGCATGTTCTCGCTCTACGCCCAGCCGGACGCCTTCGGCCCCGGCGACGCCTTCGCGCGCACCGTGGAGGACTATATCGAGTGGCTGCTCTCCGCCCGCCCCGCCGACCCGGACAGGCCGGTGCTGGTGCCGGGCGACCCGGAGCGCATGACCGCCGCCGAGCGCCGCGCGGGCGGCCTGCCGCTTTCCAGCGACGCCTGGGACGCCATCGTCACGTCCGTTCGCGCGACGGGCATGGCGTCCGGGCGCATCGACGCCCTGCTCGCCAACGGCGCAGCGGGCGGGTAAGGTTCGCGAGCGGAACCGCAGGCAAGGGAGGCCGGAAACGCCATGGGCGCGACGCATGTGACGGTAGCCATTCGCAATCCGGCGGATCCGGAGCGTTTTTGGGAAGCTCTGTTCCTGGTGGACACCGGCGCGACGGATTCGCTCGTGCCTCGACCGCATTTGGACGCCATCGGACTGAAGCCGAGAGGTAAACGCGTTTACGAACTCGCGGATGGCAGCGAGATCATCATGGATGTAACTGTCGCGGAAATCGAATTCATGGGGGAGACTGTAGGCGGCACTGTTCTGTATGGCGATGCTGACACAGAACCCCTTTTGGGCGTAACAGCGTTGGAGTCGGTAGGGATCGAAGTCGATCCGCTCAACCAAAGGCTGAAACGTCTACCCGCCGTGCGGCTCAAGGGAGTCCGGGCAGGGGCCCCGCAACGGCCACGCCGCCAACGCTCGTAACGCCGGAGGAAAACGGCCCGAATGATTCATCTCCATAGCTGGAACACGTCCAACGGGCGCAAGATTTCGATCATGCTGGAGGAGCTGGGGCTGGAATATCAGTGGCACCCGGTGAATATCGGCAAGGACGAGCAGTTCCATCCCGACTTCCTGAAGCTCAGCCCCAACAACCGCATCCCGGCCATCGTCGATCCCGACGGGCCGGGCGGCGGGCCGATCTCGCTGTTCGAGAGCGGCGCCATCCTGATCTATCTCGCCGAGAAGACCGGCAGCCCGCTCTGGCCGACGGAGCCGCGCCGGCGCCTCGAAGTGCTGCAATGGCTGATGTGGCAGATGGGCGGCGTCGGGCCGATGCAGGGCCAGGCGCACCACTTCCGCCGCGCCGCCAAGGTGGAAGTGCCCTACGGTATCGAGCGCTACACTGAGGAGACCTACCGACTCTACGGCGTCATGGACCGGCGGCTGGAGGGCCGCGACTTCCTCTGCGACGACTATTCCATCGCGGATATCGCCGTCTATCCCTGGGCCTGCCGCTATGAGTGGATCGACCTCGACTTCGACCGCTTCCCCAATGTGAAGCGCTGGTTCGACATCATGACCGCGCGCCCCGCCGTCCAGCGCGGCCTCAAGGCACAGGAGGTCTGAATGTGGACTCGATTGACCTCGTAACCTCACAGCAAACTTTGAAGGCCTTGAAAACCTCTACCAGCGTGTACACCACGACTCCAAGGAAGGAGAATATTTGTGTCTACCTTTCCCGGAATTCACCATAGCGTTGATATCAACGCTTACCCCAAGCCAGCTTACCGTGCTGTCCATTCACTTGCTCGCTTCTTCTACGTTACACGGTCTTTTCCAAGAATAGAAATCGGGAACGCCGAATATTGGGCGGTACTTGTGAGACCGGTTCATGAATTTTCCATATACTTGAATGTTGACAGGGAGATAGTTGTTGTTTTCTCCAATTACAGAAGTTTTGAAATACGAACATTGGAAGCATATGATGAAATATATGCTCAACTAAAACAACAAAGAATAGATAGAAGCATAAGAATTTTGGTGAGTGAATCTATCGAAGTTGAGGGGATTATACAGCGTTACCTTAATCAAAATCCAGAATACCCTATAATTATTCCAATTAGCTTCACAAGCTTATTTTCTTCAACAACTAATCCCCTTTTGGTTGCCATTCGTAGAAATTACCTAGTTCGCGATCTATTCGGTTATCAGAATCCACTTCGGGAAGAGACTTTCTTCTTTGGTCGAGGGCAGGTCATACAAAATATCATTGACAAATCCAGCTCTGGGCAAAATTCCAGTCTTTTCGGATTAAGAAAAAGTGGCAAAACATCCTCCATATATGCTATTGCAAGGAAGGCAAGAAGCTTTAACTTTAATCCTGTAATCATCGACTGTCAAGACACTGCAGTTCATGCGCGAGACTATAATGGCCTATTGTCTTACGTTATATCTGAAACATCAAAAGCTATCGGTTACACAAAGAGTGTAACCTCTCTGGGTGATGATCTTGTTGCAGTATCTGAGAATTTTGATAGTAGAATGCGGACTATATTGGGTCAGGCAAAATCTAACATTCTACTAATTTTCGATGAAATAGAGAGCATTTCCCCTGGAACAGCATCAACCAACCATTGGAACGAGGGAGAGCAGGTAGTTTGGTTTTGGCAAATAATTCGCTCCTTTATACAAAGACAAAACTTGAACAAGCAGCAGTTCTTATCGATAGTATTAGTTGGCACGAGTCCTCGCCTCTTGGAGCTGCCAACGATAGCGGATAATGACAATCCAATGTATCTATTTGCACAGAAAGACTTTATTCCAAACTTGGAATTCAGCGAAACCAAAGAGATGGTGCAAACATTGGGGTACTTTATGGGGCTCGAATTTCCAGAGGAGCTTATCGCAGATTTACAAACGACTTATGGCGGTCATCCATTTTTTGTCAGGCAGGTTTGCAGCAAGGTTCATCAGCTATCGCAAGGAAGTGAACGACCGTTAGAGGTAGCTCGGATGCTATTACAACAGGCGAAAACCCAAGTAGCTACGGATCTAGCAGGTTATTTGAGAGAGATTGTTGCTCATTTGGATCGAACATACCCTGATGAAGTCGGACTTTTGAAGTCAATTTTGAGTGGAAATGACGAAGAAATTCAGGAATTCAACCGGGATGCGCCAGAGTTAATCGATCACTTGATCGGGTACGGAATCGTAAAAAGGGTGGGCGGTGGCACCGTGGAGATTAGCTTTGGGGCCGTAGAAGATGCATTGCATCGATTGTTCTTGCCGAATCAGGAAGATCGAAGAGCCGAAGTATCACGACGCCGGAATCAATTAGAGCGCGACATCAGGTCAGCATTGTACCATTGGTCACTTAATGTCGATAGTAGCAGGTTTACTGAAATATTGGAAAATTGTTTAACTCGTAGAAGATATCAAAATTTGCCAACTTGTGAGCCTCGCGTTCTTTTTTCAAAAAGAGAGAGTCCATTCTATTTTTCTGACTTGTTGATGTTGATGAAGGACGAATCCGTGTTGCCTTATCTTGGAGTTAGACGATCAATCATTGTGAAGCATATGAATGTAGTTAATCGAATACGAAACGATGCACATTCGAATGATATTGGTGACGAAGATATGAAAACGGTTCGAGAAGCATTTGAATCCTTGGAACTCGAATTCTTACAACCGTGAGGATTCTCTGAGGGTCTGATTCGAAACTCCATCAAGTTTTTCAGGACCTTGCGAGGTTTCGCGTTGTGAGGCGTATTTGGGCGATGTTGATCCAAGCCTCGCTGGAGGCGATGGATTTTTCCCAGTCTTTTGCGAGCCGTCGGCAGCGCCCGAGCCATGCGAAGGTGCGTTCGACGACCCACCGTCGAGGAAGGACTTCGAAGCCGCTGGCGGTATCGGAACGCTTGACGATCTCGAGCGTCTTCTTGCCGATCCTGTTCAATGCGGTGCGCAGTTTCGGCCCGTCATATCCGCCGTCGGCGAACAGGTGGCGCAGCCAGGGACAGGCATAGCGTATGGATGTCAGCACGGCCGGTGCTCCGTCGCGATCCTGAACATCGGCGGCGTGAACGACGAGCCCGAAGAGCATGCCGGTGGTGTCGAAGACGGCGTGGCGCTTGCGGCCCCCGGATCGGGGTCCGGGGCAGGCTCTTGATCTTCTTTCCACTGTCATAGCCGCTAACCCCGCCTGCCTCCGTGGTCTTCACTGTCTGGGTGTCGATCACGCCCGCACTCGGCTGGGCTTCGCGCCCCTCGCACCCGCGCGCCTGCATGGCCAGATGGAACCGGATCGTGTGCCACAGCCTGTTGTCGCGCCATTGGTAGAAACAGCGCTGCACCGTCGAGACCGGCGGGAAGTCCTTCGGCAACTGGCGCCACTGGCATCCCGTCGAGGCCATATACAGCACCGCGTTCACGATCTCGCGCAGATCGGTTTTGCGCGGGCGGCCAATACGGCAGGGCGACGGCATGAACGGCGCGATCAAAGCCCATTCACCTTCGGTCAGATCGCTTGCATAGCGCGGGCAGTCCCGCCGATAGTCCCGGCGAGCGGTTTCGGTCCAGGGCATCCGTGATCTCCGTTCGGCTTCCAAACGAACTGAATCACAAACCCTTGAAACCGCGCTCAACTCTTTTCGGGTCAGGCTCTAGCCCGGAGGCCGCAACCGGAAGCGCTGGATCTTGCCGGTGGCGGTCTTCGGCAGGGCATCGGCGAAGACGATGGAGCGGGGATACTTGTAGGGCGCGATCGCGGCCTTGACGTGCTCCTGCAGGCAGCGGGCCATGTCCCCGTCGGCCTCGGCCCCCTCCGCCAGCACGACATGCGCCTGGACGATCTGGCCCCGCTCTTCGTCCGGGGCCCCCACCACAGCGCATTCCAGCACCTGCTCATGCGCCAGCAGCACCGCCTCCACCTCCGGCCCGGCGATGTTGTAGCCGGAGGAGACGATCATGTCGTCATTGCGCGCGACGAAGCGGAAATATCCCTCCCCGTCCTGCACGAAGCGGTCGCCGGTGATGTTCCAGCCATCGACCACATAGTTGCGCTGGCGGGCGTCGGCGAGGTAGCGGCAGCCCGTCGGCCCGCGCACCGCGAGGCGCCCCGGCTCGCCCCTCGGCAGTTCCCGCATGTCGGCGTCCACCACCTTCGCCTCGTAGCCGCCGACGGGCCGTCCGGTCGAGCCGGGGCGGGCGTCGTCCAGCCGGTTGGAAATGAAGATGTGCAGCAGCTCGGTC
>CAZUSL010000027.1:0-3479 GCA_964622925.1 uncultured Pseudohongiella sp.
ACGGGATCGCGCCATGGCCTCGCGCACCGGGTCGAGGCTGTCGCGAACACGCCGCGCCTGCTCGAACTTCCCTGCGAATGCGAGGCGCGTGTACTCGTCCATGCGCCTGTCGTTTTTCGTCTGCAGGTGATACGGCGGCGAGGAGCAGAGATAGAGCCGCCAGCCGAGTTCTTCGATGTTGTCGAGCCAGTCGTCTTCGGCCGACGTCGAGACCTGGATCCGGTCGCCCACCATTCGCGTCAGCCTGACGTACATCTCGCGCGGCACGGAATACTTGATGGCCACAATGTTGGGCAACTCCGCGATGCGGGCGCAATCCTCGGGTCGCATCAGGTAGCCGGAGTCCGGGTGGCTCCACATTGCGATACCGATGTCGAGCTCGTCGCACAGCGCCTTGTAGTACCGGTAAAGCACTTCGCCGCGGTCGTGGACGAAACTCAGCACGGGCGCGTGAACCACGATGTAGTGGGCGCCGCAATCTTCGGCGTGATGCGCGAGCTCCTTGACCGTGTCGAAATTCTGATCCGATGCCGACACGATGACGCCGGCCTTGCCGGCGCACTCCTCGACCGCGATCTCGAAGTTGCGCTTGCGCTCGGCCAGGCTCATCGAGAAGTACTCGCCCTGCTTGCCGGCGATGAACAGGCCCTGGATGCCCAGGTCGTCAATCCAGTGCCGGATGTTCGACCGCAGGCCCGCCTCATCGAATGAAAGGTCGTCGCTGAACGGGTTCAGCGCCGCCGCCCAGATGCCGCGCATGTTCTCACGGGCGTAGTCCTTGGCGTCGTGCTTCGAGTACCTGGTGGCCATAGTCAACGCAACATACGCGAAACTCGCGCCGAATGGCCGGAACTTGATATACAAAATAACGATACCTAACCCGTCTGATAATGCGATAATGGCACTCCAAGACGGAGGTAACCATGCAGATCGGAATAATCGGCACAGGAGCGATCGGCGGCTACGTGCGCGACGAGCTGAAGCGCAGGGGCTTCACGGTACGTGCGCTTCTCGTTCTTCCGGAATTCCTGGAGGAGACCGCCGGCGAGTTCCCGGACTGCGTCTGCGTATCGTCCGCGGCGGACCTGCCTGGCAACATCGACCACGTGATCGACTGCGGGGGGCACATGGCCCTGAAGATTCACGGGCCCGAAATACTGCGCCGCGGTTTCGACCTTACGACCGTATCGGTGGGTGCGCTGGCGGATGCAGGGCTCTACAGCGACCTGGACCGGGCCGCCGCCGAAGGTAACGCGAAGCTTTATCTCGTCAGCGGCGCGATCGGTGCGCTCGATTGCCTGCGGGCGGCGCGCGTCGGCAACCTGCGGTCCGTCACCTACACCGGCCGCAAGCCGCCGAAGGCCTGGAAGGGCTCGCCCGCCGAAGGGAAACTCGACCTTGACAATCTCGCCGGCGACGCGCAGGTGCATTTCGAAGGGACTGCGCGCGCCGCGGCCATTCAATACCCCGAGAACGCCAACGTGGCTGCCGCCGTCGCGCTTGCCGGCGCCGGATTCGACGAGACGCAGGTAAGGCTGATCGCCGACCCGAACGTGGAACGGAACATCCACGAGGTCGTGGCGACGGGCGATTTCGGCCGGTTCTCGTTCGAGATCCGGGGCAACCCGTTGCCCGGCAATCCGAAGAGTTCGGCGATTGCGGCCATGAGCGTCGTCAGCAGGCTGCAGCAAGACACGCAACGCATCCGTTTCTAGGGGATTTTCATGGCTGCCCGGCATACCCGCATCGTCGATCGCGCGATCACGCGTCTGAAGCTCAAGCAACTGCGCTTGCTGGTGGCGGTGGGGGAATTCGGCAGCATCCAGCACGCGGCGCGTCAACTGCAGATATCGCAGCCCGCGGCGACAAAACTCATCCAGGATCTCGAACTGGACTTCGAGGTGCAGTTGTTCAAGCGCACCAATCGGGGCGTCATCCCGACCGACTACGGCGAGGCAATGATTCGCCATGCCAATCTGATCATCGGCCAGGTTTCCAATGCCGCCCAGGAACTCGATGACCTGACCGAGGGCAGCAGCGGGCGGGTCGTTGTGGGCACGCTGATTGCGGCCGCGCCCATCCTCTTGCCCGGCGCCATCAGGAAAACAATCGCCGAGCGGCCGAATGTCGCAATCAAGGTCGTCGAGGGCACGAACGACGCGCTGATGCCCGCGCTGTATTCGGGCGAGATCGACATGATCGTCGGCCGCCTTCCCGCATTCAGGGCCAGGCCCGAGCTCGTGCAGGAGAAACTCTTCGACGCACGGGTCGTAGCGGTCGTGGGGAAACAGCATCCCCTGGCCGGCAGGAAGTCGGTAACGTTCAATCAGATCCGGCCGTTCGGCTGGATTCTCCCGCCTCCCGAAACGACCTTGCGGCGGCAGATCGACCAGTACTTCGTCAGCAAGGGCCAGTACGCTCCGCCTGCGGCGATCGAGTCCGTTTCGTATCTGGCCAATCGATCGCTCTTCCGGAAACTTGATCTCGTCGGGCTGATGCCGGAACACGTCGTGGCTCAGGACGTCGACAGCGGGCTTCTCGTCGAACTCGACTGGTCCGTTCCCTTCGGCAAGGGGCCGGTCGGCATCTCCTACCGCGGGCCGGACAGCCTGTCACCGGCGGCGTTCGAATTCCTCAAGGCCTTGCACGATGTCAGTTATTAGAAATATGAATATCTGAATTCTCTGAAATCGCTTGATCGTATTGCAGGAGCGTGCCAATCTCGGCCGTAACCTGTCATGCGAGGCGAGCGATGAGCACCTATCCGGACCTGAATCTCTACATTGACGGCGGCTGGCGCAAGGCGGCCGGCGACCTCCCGGTACTCAATCCGGCGACCGAGGAGGAAATCGGCCGCCTGCCGCGCGCGGACCGCAGCGATCTGGACGACGCGCTCGAGGCCGCCGCGAAGGGCTTCAGGGTCTGGAGCAGGACGCCGCCCGTGGAGCGAGCCAATGTCCTCTTGAAGGCGGCCGTGCTGATGCGTGAACGCCAGGAGGAAATCGCCACCGCAATCACCGCCGAGCACGGCAAGCCCCTGCCGCAGGCAAGGCTCGAAGTCATACGCGGTTGCGAGTTCTTCGAGTGGGATGCGGGCGAGACGACCCGTACCTACGGACGCGTGATACCCAGCGCTCCCGGTGTGCGCTATATCGTGCATCACCAGCCGATCGGCACGGTGCTCGGTCTCTCGCCCTGGAACTTCCCTATGAGCCAGCCCTGCCGCAAGGTTGCCGGCGCCATTGCCTCCGGATGCTCCCTCATTCTCAAGGCTGCCGAGGAAACGCCGGCCGGCGCGCTGCACATTGCGAGAGCGCTGCACGACGCGGGGTTGCCGCCCGGGGTGCTGAACCTGGTGTTCGGCACACCTGGCGAGATTTCCGATTACCTGATCCGCCGGGACCAGGTGCGCCTGGTGGCATTCACCGGATCCACCGCGGTCGGCAGGCGCCTCACGACGCTGGCGTCGCAGAACATGA
>CAZUSL010000028.1:0-22190 GCA_964622925.1 uncultured Pseudohongiella sp.
CAATTCGACATGCAGAAGCCAGACCCTGACGGCAAGTATCCGGAGCAGATTCTGCAGCAGATTCACGAACAGGTTCGTGCGGCCCTCAACGAGCAATACCGGATTCTGAACGAGGATCTGTTCCCGTCCCTCGCCGCGGAGAACATCCAGTTCGTAAAAAGACAGGACTGGGACGGCAAATTGGCCAAATGGGCCAGGGAATATTTCGACAACGAAGTCCTGCCGGTCGTCAGCCCGCTCGGACTCGACCCTGCCCATCCCTTCCCGCGGCTGGTCAACAAGAGCCTGAATTTCATTCTCTCGCTGGAAGGCAAGGACGCTTTCGGACGGGAAAGCGGGCTGGCTATCGTTCCGGCGCCGCGGTCCCTGCCCCGGCTGATCAAGGTGCCGCAGGAGATCGCCCCGGAAGGTGACAATTTCGTGTTTCTTTCCTCGATCATTCACGAGTATGTGGGCGAGTTCTTTCCGGGCATGGAAGTGACCGCCTGCCATCAGTTCAGGGTCACGCGCAACGCCGACCTGGAAATGTCCAACGTCGAAATCGAGGACGTGGCGGCCGCCTTGCAGAACAAGTTGCATAGCCGCCGATTCGGCGCGGCGGCCAAGCTGGAAGTGGATTCGGGCTGCCCCGAACGCCTGTCGAACTTTTTGCTCGATCGATTCGAGCTGACCCGCAGTGAACTCTTCGAACTCGACGGTCCGGTCAATCTGCAAAGGCTGGTGGCGCTTTTCGGCATGCTCGACCGGACCGACCTGCACTTCCCCAAGTTTTCTCCCGGCGTACCGTCGTCGCTGGCGAATTACCACAAGGACGTTTTCAGCGCGGTAGACAAGGAGGACCAGTTGCTGCTGCATCCATTCCAGTCCTTCCTGCCGATCATCCAATGGGTGCGGGAAGCAGCCAAGGATCCCTCGGTTTTGTCGATCAAGCAGACCCTGTATCGCACCAACGAATCGTCCGAACTCGTGGAAGCGCTGGCCGAGGCCGCGCGCAACGGCAAGGAAGTCACCGTGGTGATCGAATTGCGCGCACGCTTCGACGAGGAAGAGAACATACATTTCGCCAGCATTCTGCAGGAAGCCGGCGCCGTGGTGGTCTATGGCGTGCTCGGCTACAAGACCCACGCCAAGATGCTGCTTTTCGTGAGGAGGGAAAACGGCCGGCTGAA
This sequence comes from uncultured Pseudohongiella sp., assembly GCA_964622925.1. GTDB lineage: Bacteria > Pseudomonadota > Gammaproteobacteria > Pseudomonadales > Pseudohongiellaceae > UBA9145. The sequence goes on from CAZUSL010000028.1 coordinate 1,170, forward strand.
GCGTTACGCGCATCTCGGCACCGGCAATTACCATCGCAAGAACTCGCTGGTCTATACCGATTACAGCCTGCTGACCGCGGAAGAGACGATCTGCGCCGATGTGCACAAGGTTTTCCAGCAGATTACCGGCATGGGCAAGAAGATTCAGCCGAAGTTGCTGATCAACGCGCCATTCAGGCTGCGCAAGGCCTTGCTCAAGATGATCGACAACGAGAAGCGCGCGGCCAGGGAAGGAAAGCCCGCCCAGATCAAGGCGAAGATGAATTCGCTGACCGATCCCCAGATCATCAAGGCGCTGTATTCGGCCTCCCGCGCCGGGGTGAAGATCGATCTGAACGTGCGAGGTATCTGCTGCCTGCGTCCCGGTCTGCCGCGTATCAGCGAAAACATCCGGGTCGTCTCGGTTGTCGGCCGTTTCCTGGAACATTCCCGGGTGTACTTTTTCCGCAACACCAAGCCCCAGGTCTATTGTTCCAGCGCCGACTGGATGGAACGCAACCTGTCGAACCGCATCGAGGTCTGCTTCCCGATTCTCAATTCCAGGCTTGCCAAGCGGGTCAAGGAGGAACTCGACATGTACCTGAAGGACCGCGTGCAAAGCTGGGAGATGCAAGCGGACGGCGAGTACAGGCCCGCGACGATGAAGCGCAGCGGCGACACCGGCGTGCAGGAAAAGTTGCTGGAAAAACTCGGTTAGATCAGAACCGTCAGAGCGAACTGACTCGATTCACTTTCGGCAGGTGGCTTGCTCGCATGATCGGCATGGTTTTCTTGTTGCGCACGAGAAAATCGAGCATGCCTTCGCGCAAGGCCGTCGCGCTGAAATTCAGCACTTCGATATCGAATACCTCCATTAACGCAGCGGCGACGCACCAGCCCGGTAAAAGCAACTCCCTGCGTTCTTCCTTCAATCCCGGCAGCGGCCCGTCTTTCGCGATGCCGGCGGCGAGCATGCCTTTCAGTTCCCGCAGCGCCGCGGAGGTGATCCGGTTTTCGCCATAGCCCTGATTTTCGCAGATGTACTTGAGCATCTTCACGGTGCCGGAGGAAGCATAGGACGTGTCCCAGCCGGCGCGGGCGACGGCCGCCCCTGCCGGTTCGAATATTGCGAACGCGGCTTCCAGTCCGGCGTCCATGCGGGCTTCGAGGACTCGCGTATCGCCTGACGGTTTGGCGAAGAACCGGTCGCGCCAGCCCACGGTTCCCGCCGGAAGGCTCTCGGTCATGATTCGTTCGTGGCCGTGGCCGGCGATGACCTCGGTGCTGCCGCCGCCGATATCGATGATCAACCGTCTTTCATCGTTCAGCGGCAGCGAGGTGATGACGCCGGCATAGATCAGCACGGCTTCCTGCACGCCGCTGATGACGGAAATGCGAATTCCCATATCCCTGGCGGCGGTCAGAAAATCCGGCGTATTGCGCGCGAGGCGAAAGGCGTTGGTGCCCAGGGCCCAATATTGCCGGATGGGATGCCGGCGCATCAGCGCGCGGAAATTTTCGAGGCATGCCAGTCCGCGCTGGAACGCGGCATCGGAAATGAGCCCCGTGGTGACGACGGCCTCGCCGAGTTGCACCTTTTCGCTGCATCGCTCGACAATGCGGATGCGACCGTCGTCCCATTCGCCGATGAGCAGGTGGAAGCTGTTGGAACCCAGGTCGATACAGGCGTACATGCGGCAATCCCCAGAGCGCGCTCATTGGAACACGATCCGGCAAGAATTTACAGCATGGCGCCCTGGGGGTTTACATCATGGATTGCTGGTAGTTTTCTATGCCAACTTTATCGATGAGGGAGAGTTGGGTTTCGAGCCAGTCGACGTGTTCTTCCTCGTTATCGAGGATTTCGCTGAGCAGATCCCGGCTGACGTAATCGCCGACGGACTCGCAATAGGCAATGCCTTCGCGCAGGTCGGGGCAGGCCTGCATTTCGAGCTTGAGGTCGCATTCGAGTATCTCGCGGGTATGCTCTCCGATGAGCAACTTGCCGAGGTTCTGAAGATTGGCCAGGCCTTCAAGAAAAAGAATGCGCTTGATCAGGGCATCGGCGTGTTTCATTTCATCGATGGATTCTTCGTATTCCTTTTCCGCCAGCTTCTTCAACCCCCAATCTTCGAACATGCGGGAATGCAGGAAATACTGGTTGATGGCGACCAGTTCGTTCGCCAGCGCCTTGTTCAAATGCTTGATTACGACAGGGTCGGACTTCATGTGATGCTCCTTTCGGCTGGTATCGGCAAGCATCGCCGATCAGCCTCTGGAAGTCAAGCAAAAAGGCGCGTAACTTATTGATTTATCTGATAAAACAAATGAGAATTGCTAGCATTTGCATTTGTGGCTTCGACCCGGCGCAAGTTGTGGGTTCAGACTGCGATTGCGGTGGCGAGGGTTGGGTCGAAGGTGGCGGATTGGTGGTATTCGCGGAGGACGCTGCGGGCGTGGTTGCCGCATTTGCCGCAGTCGAGACCTACGCCGAGTTGGTTACGCACTTCGGCAAAGCTGGTTGCGCCGCTGTCGCGGCACAAATCGCGGATCTGGTCTTCTGTGATTTGACGGCAAATGCAGACGTACATGGCGTTGCGGTAGTGCTCTGGCTTCCTGCGGTCGATTTAAATACAAATGAGAATGATTGTCAACAATATTTGCATGTGATAATTTAGCGCAATTGCAACAACCTCCCATCGGACTACGACCCAGTGAACGAGACCTCTCTTTCCATGGCGCGACTGGGCGACCAATGCGTCGTCCTGCGGATAAACCCGGAACCGCCGGAATTGCGCAGCCAGCTCTACGCGCTTGGCATCATTCCCGGTTCCCGGCTGGAAGTATTGCGCCAGGCGCCTCTCGGCGACCCGGTACAAGTGCGCGTCGGCGGCAGTTATATCAGCATCCGTAAATCCGAAGCCGATGTAATCACCGTGGAAATCCAGTAGCCCACCAGGAGACAGTTCCGCGTCATGCACAAGATCGCCCTGATCGGCAACCCAAACTGCGGCAAGACCACCTTGTTCAACATTCTGACGGGCACCCATCAGAAGGTGGGCAACTGGCCCGGCGTCACCGTGGAGAAGAAGTTCGGTTATTTCGAGGCCGGCGGCGACCAACTGGAACTCGTCGATCTTCCGGGCATTTATTCGCTTGACCAGGATTACCAGGGCATCGACGAGAAAATCGCCAGGGATTTTCTCGACAGTGGCGAAAGCGATCTCGTCGTCAACATCATCGACGGCTCCACGCTCGAACGCGGCCTGGTGCTGACCCAGCAGATCCTGGAACGGGGCATGCCCGTTATCGTAGTGGTGAACATGCTCGACGTCGCTGCCCAGGAAGGCATCGAAATCGACACCGCGGCGCTCGCCGGCAGGCTTGAATTGCCCGTTGTGGAAACGATTGCATCAAGAGGAAGGGGAGTTGAGGAACTGCTCCGGGAAATCGCCGCGGCGACCGGAAAACTTGAGCAAGGCGCGGCGATTCCGGCCGAGGCGGAACCGACGCGGGAAACCGGCGAAGCGGAGGGCGAAGACAAGACCCTGCAACGCTATCACCGTTCGCGAAAAATGGTCGACGGCGTGGTGCGGGTGACTCCGGGACGGCACGGTCTTTCCGAACGGCTCGATGCCCTGGTGCTCAATCGCTGGCTTGGCATTCCCATCTTTCTGCTGATGATCTACCTGATGTTCACCATCGCGGTGAATCTCGGCGCGGTGTTCATCGATTTCTTCGATATCCTGTTCAACGCCCTGCTCGTGGACGGCGTCGCCTGGCTGTTGCGTCTGATATCCGCGCCCGAGGTCGTGGTCACTTTACTCGCCCAGGGTCTCGGTGGCGGCATTACCCTGGTCGCCACTTTCATTCCGGTAATCGCTTTTCTCTATCTTTGCCTTTCGGCGCTGGAAGATTCCGGCTACATGTCCAGGGCCGCTTTCGTCATCGACCGGGTCATGAGCGGCATCGGTTTGCCGGGCAACGCTTTCGTGCCGTTGATCGTCGGCTTTGGCTGCAACGTGCCCGCGGTGATGGCGACGCGGGCCATGCATCGCGACAGCGACCGGCTGATGACCATCGCCATGGCGCCATTCATGAGTTGCGGCGCGCGCCTGACCGTGTACGCCCTGTTCGCTGCGGCCTTCTTCCAGAGCAACGGGCAGAACATCGTCTTCGGCCTGTACCTGCTGGGCATCGTGCTGGCCGTCTTCACCGGCTGGATCTTCCGGCGGCAGTTGTTTGCAGGCGAGATATCGCCTTCCTTCCAGGAAATGCCGGCCTATCACGTCCCCGTCGTACGCAATATTCTTCTCACCACCTGGTTTCGCCTGCGCAGTTTCATATTCCGCGCCGGCAAGGTCATCGTCAGCGTCGTGATAGCGCTGAGCTTCCTCAACTCCATCGGTTCCGACTTCAGTTTCGGCAACGAGGATTCGGAGAACTCCATGCTCAGCGTGGTCGGCAAGAGCATAACGCCCGCTTTCTCTCCGATGGGACTCGAGGAGGACAATTGGCCGGCCACCGTCGGCCTGTTCACCGGCATGTTCGCCAAGGAAGCCATCGTCGGCACGCTGGACGCGCTATACAGCAGCGACAACGCCGGGCTCGAAGACGGCGCGGCGCCGGATCTGGCTGCGGCCGCGGGAGCGGCATTCGCTTCCATCGGCGCCGAACTCGCGGCCCTCGGCGGCGCGCTGACCGACCCGCTCGGCGTCTCCATCGGCGATGTCAGCGATGTCGATTCCGTTGCCCAGGAACAGGAAGTTTCCGCCAGTACGCTGACCAATATGGCGGCACTGTTCAGCGGTTCGTTCGCGGCATTCTGCTACCTGGTGTTCGTTCTGCTTTATGCGCCTTGCGTGGCGGTGCTCGGCGCGGTGAACAAGGAAGCCGGGCTCCCCTGGACGCTGCTGGTGTTCGGCTGGAGCACCGGCCTGGCCTACATCGCCGCCACGGTCACCTACCAGATCGGCACTTTCGCCCTGCATCCACTGTCATCCGCGGCCTGGGTCGCGGGCCTGCTTGCGCTGCTTGCCTTGTTTATTCTCAATCTGCCGCGGCTTTCCGCTAGAATGACACCGAAGAACTCCACCGTTAAGGTCGGAAACATCATTGCGCGATCAGGCAGAACGAACTGAAGCGACTGAATTCCTGTCCGATGCTCGATTGCTTGCCGCGGCCTGCGGCCTGCTGCTGATCGTCAAGGTCTGGCTGGCCGCGCGGCTCGATCTTTATAGCGACGAAATCTTCTACTGGCTGGCTTCGACCATGCCTGCGCCGGCCTATAGCGATCTGCCCTTCGTCACGGCATTGCTTGCCGGTCTCGGTTCCTCCCTCGATCCGGGCAACCCGCTCGCCACCCGCGCCCTGTTTCTGGCAGGCGGCAGTTGCCTGCCCGCGGCGGTCTACTGGGTGTCCCTGCCTTTTGCCGGCCGCCGGGACGCCTTGCAAGCGGCTCTGCTGAGCATCTGCATACCCCTGGGCGGATTTCTCGGCCTGCTCGCGGTGCCCGATGTGCCGATGTTGCTATTCGGATTGATCGGCCTCGGCTTTCTCGACCGCGCCCTGCGCACGGACAGTATCGAACACTGGCTGGGAGCCGGCGCATTCACGGCGCTCGGCTTGTGTACGCATTATCGCTTCATACTCTTTCCCGCCGCCGTAGTGCTCTACCTGCTATTGCATCGCCGCGACGTCTGGCGCAACGGCGGGTTCCGGCTCGCCGCGGGAATCGCGGCCCTGGGCCTGTTGCCGGTCTTGTGGGCGAACTTGCCCGGCAACATGGGCAGCGCCAGTTTCTATTTCATCGAGCGCCATCCCTGGCAATTCAACGCGGAAGGTCTGTTGCAAGTCCCCGTGCAGGCCTTGCTCGTCACTCCGCCCCTGTACGCCCTCTTGCTCTGCAGCGCCTGGCTGATGTTCAGGAAACGGGACTCCCATGTGAATCTGCTGCTGTGGATCGCCGCGCCGCATCTGCTTGTATACGCTTTGTTCGCGCCATGGTCCGACGCAAACAGCACGACCGAACATTGGCCCCTGCCCGGCTATTTTCCCCTGCTCGTCTTCGCTCCCGAAGCCTTGCGCCGGACACATGCATGGCTGGCGCGGCGCCTGACCCGCGCTACCCTGGCTACGGCCGCGATACCGGCGATCGGATTCGCCGGCGCATTGCTCGCTCTGGCCGGCATCGGCAGTCAGTCGTGGCAGACGCAATTGCAGCCGTTCGTGGGCGCCGGAGTGCTTTCCGAGAAAATGGCCGGCTGGGGGGAGTTCGCCGAACATACAGCACAATTGCTGAACGAAGATTTCGATGGACAGCCGATAACCGTCACGGACAATTACTACACCGCGGCGCAATTGCAATACGCGAACGTCGCGGCGGGCGCTTATACCCTGGATATGGACAAGGCCGTCCGCGACGGGCGCTTCAGGCAACTCGAACTCTGGGGCAGAACCGGTGGTTTCGTACGGCGGCGCCCTGACGAACCGATGCTGTTCATAACGGAAGACTCGGTCCTGAATGTCGAGCAAAAGCACGAACTAATGTCACGCGCCTGCGGGCTTGCGGATTCGCTGGCGCAACTCGATCAATTGTCCCTGTTCGAAGGCGACAAGCGATTCAGCTTTTACCGCGGCAGGGTGTCCGCAGAGACCGGCGCCCCGGCGGCAAGTCCCTGCCCCTATCCGCCGCAAGCCTGGATCGATCAGCCGGCGCCGGGCGCGATCCTTTCGGGAACGATTGCGGTCAGCGGCTGGGCCTACAACGAAGACCTGGGCGTGGAACGCGTCCTGCTCTTGCTGGACGGCGACGTCATCGCAGAATTCGAATACGGCCTGTCCCGTCCTGATGTAGTCGAGGCCAGGGGTTTTCGAACCGATCCGAATCAGCCGAACCTGGGATTCCGGGCCGAATTCGACACGGCCGGATACGCTACCGGCCGTCGCACGCTGTCGATCCGAATCATCGACAGCCGCGGCTTCACGACGGACTACGGCCTTCGCGAGGTGGTATTGGAGAACCCCTGAATCAATACGGCGACAGCACTTCGACCGCGATGCGCCATTCCCCGGCCCCGTTCAACCGCCAGAACCGCAGGTAGTTGGCGCGAAAGCCCGCTTCCTCGGTTGCGCCTTCCTCCTGCATGGTGCCATAGGAATAACCGAGTTCCTGGGAGGCGGCGAGAAAGCCGCCGACGTGATTGAGCGCGATAGGTATCGTGGCTTCGAGTTGCGTATCGAGAAATGCGCCATATACCGTACTCGCATCCTCAGCGCCGACCGCTGGCGCCATGCCCGGCAGGTAAACGCGCGAGTTTTCCATGCCCCAACGCAGCAAGGCGCGCCGCCCGCCGCGGAAATTGATCGAACGGCCGAAGGTCAGATCCGCTTCAACGAGAGTTTCCATGGGATCGGGGTCCGACAAGGCCACCAGGGGGGGCGCGGTTTCCTGGAGCACCGGCCGGGTGTCTTCGAAATTCGGCTGTACGTCCATGCTCAGATACCCGGGGATCAGCACCGCCAGGTCGGCCATGAGTTCCCAGCGGATGCCCTGCTTGCGCCAGATCGAAATCAGGTGCCCGTAGAGATCCTGATCGGGATCGTCGCTCGGATTGATGATCACCAGGGGACCGGCCGACAGACCGAGATCCCCCGCTCTGGACACATCGATGTAGTGAGCTTCCCAACTGATTTCGTTACCGCTGAAGGATTCCGAGGAATACAACTCGAGCGCGTTCACGGGCCCGTCACGAAACACCACCGAGCCCTGGCCGAGAAATTCGAGAAAGGCCTGGTGCCGGCCGATCTCCAGCGAACGGTCGGCGTAAGTCTGGTCGGCGGCTTCGAGTTCGAGCCAGTATTGATATTGTTCGCCCGGCCCGTAGTCTTCGGCCGCGAAGCCGGATGCCGCCGCAGCAAGCAGCATCGGAAAAACCGGCCACCTCAATCGATCATTGTTCAAACCGCGGCTCCAGTTTCATACCGGCATTTGCAAATGGTACTACAATTCTCCCGAATCCCGGCCAGGCCGCGTTGAATCCCCGCCGCCAGTTCTTATAATTGGGCGCTTTTCCGGTGGGCACGAGGCATTTCATGACCAGCGAACTCTGGCGCAAGCTCTGCTCCGAAGCAGAGGAAGTCGTTCGACAAGAACCTCTGCTGGCCAGCTACGTCTATGCCTGCGTGCTGAACCACAAGGATCTGCAATCCTCGCTGTCCTTCATTCTGGCCAACAAGCTTTCAGACGATGTCATGCCCGTGGTGACCGTGCGGGAACTCTTCGAGGAAGCCTACGGCGCTTCCGCCGAGATCATCGACTGCGCGGCCAGCGACATCCTGGCCGTATTCGAGCGCGATCCGGCGGTCAACACCTATCTGCCGGTGATTCTGTATCTGAAGGGTTTCCAGGCCATTCAGGTACACCGCCTCGCCCACTTCCTGTGGCAGGGCCAGCGCAAGGAACTGGCGCTCTTCATCCAGAGCCGGAACTCGGAAGTATTCGGCGTGGACATTCACCCCGCCTGCGTCATGGGCAAGGGCATCATGTTCGATCACGCCACGGGCATCGTCGTCGGCGAGACTTCGGTAATCGACGACAATGTTTCCATCCTCCAGCAGGTGACGCTCGGCGGCACCGGCAACGAGCAAGGCGACCGCCACCCGAAGATCAGGTCGGGCGTGCTCGTGGCGGCGGGCGCCAAGGTGCTCGGCAATATCACCGTCGGCGAAGGCGCCAAGGTCGGCGCCGGCAGCGTCGTGCTCAAGGACGTGCCGCCTCATACCACCGTGGTCGGCGTGCCGGCCAGACCCGTCGGCACGACGGGCGAAAGCGCGCCGGCGCAAACCATGGACCAGAGCATATTCTGGGAAGAATAGATTCCGCTACGCGGCGAGGTGGATGAGGATTCCGGCGGCGACGGCGGAACCGATCACTCCGGCGACGTTGGGGCCCATGGCGTGCATCAGCAGGAAATTCTCCGGATCGGCCTCTTCTCCCAGGCGGTGGGCGGTGCGCGCCGCCATCGGCACGGCGGACACGCCGGCGGCGCCGATCAGCGGATTGATCGGATTGCGGGAAAATCGATTCATCAACTTGCCCATCAGGACGCCGGCTGCGGTGCCGGTGGCGAAAGCGAACAGGCCGAGCAGGAGAATTCCCAGGGTTGAAGACACCAGAAACTGGTCCGCCGCCAGACGCGAGCCGACCGCGAGTCCGAGCAGGATGGTGACGATATTGACCAGAGCGTTCTGCGTGGTGTCGGAAAGGCGCTTGACGACGCCCGACTCGCGCATCAGATTGCCGAAACAGAACATGCCGAGCAGCGGCGCCGCGGCCGGCACGAGCAAGGCGGTAAGCAAGAGCAGCAGCAAGGGAAACAGGATCTTCTCGATCCGCCTTACATGGCGCTGTTCACTCATGCGAATGGCGCGTTCCCGCGGAGAAGTCAGCGCCCGCGCGATGGGCGGCTGGATCAGCGGCACAAGCGCCATGTAGGAATAGGCCGCGACCGCGATGGCGCCGAGCAGTTCAGGCGCGAGCACGCTGGCCAGATAAAGCGAGGTCGGACCGTCCGCTCCGCCGATGATGGCGATCGCAGCGGCCTGTTGCAGGCTGAAATCGAACCAGCCCAGATCGGACAGCAGCAAGGCTCCGAGCAAGGTCGCGAATATGCCGACCTGGGCCGCGGCGCCGAGAATCATCGTTCTCGGATTGGCGAGCAGCGGCCCGAAGTCGGTCAGCGCGCCCACGCCCATGAAGATCAGCAAGGGAAATATCGAGGTCGCCAGTCCGATCTCGTAGAGTTGCCGCAGGACGCCGTCACCGGTAGCGATTTCGACGCCGGGAATATTGGCCAGCAGTCCGCCGAAGGCGATCGGCAGCAACAGCAAGGGTTCGAACTTCTTGCGGATGGCCAGATACAGCAACAGCAGGCAGATCAGCATCATCACCGCCTGCGGCAATTCGAGCTGATACAGTCCGGTGCTTTCCCACAACGAGCGCCATTGCTCCATCGCCCGGCCCTATTCCCGCAGCAGCAACAGGACCTGGCCCAGTTGCACGCTGTCGCCGCCCCGCACGCGGATGGCCGCTACCGTTCCGGCTGCCGGCGCCTGGACTTCGGCTTCCATCTTCATCGCTTCGAGTACGACCAGCACGTCGCCGGCATTGACGTTTTCGCCGACGCCGACCATGACCCGCACCACCGTACCGGCCAGTGGGGCCTTGATCTCCGACGCATGTTCGGCGCCGACCTGACCGGTAGCGACGGTGGCAGGCGTGATTTCGCCGATATGTTCGCCTTCGGCAACCTTGACTACGAACTGTTGTCCGCCTACTTCAACCGTGTAGACGCCTGTAGCGTCGGCCGCGGGCGCCTGTTCGCGCACGGCCTGGGGCTTTGGTTCGAAAATCGCCGGATTGTGGCGGTTCTTGAGAAAGCGCAATCCGGCCTGGGGAAAGAGCGAGAAGGTCAAGGTGTCGTCGACCTCGTCGGCGAGTACGAAACCATCGCGTTTGGCGATGCCGCGCAATTCGGCGCGTTGCCTGTCGAATTCCGGTTTGAGCAGGTCCGCCGGCCGGCAGCGGGTCGGCTCTTCGCCGTCGAGAACCCTGGCCTGCAGATCGAGGTTGACCGGCACCGGAGTTGCGCCATATTCGCCGCGCAGCAGGCCGGCGGTTTCCTTGGCGATATTGCTGTAACTCTCGCCGCTGAGCACGTTGAAAACGGCCTGGGTCACGACAATCTGGGAAACCGGCGTTACCAGCGGAGGAAAACCGAGGTCCGCCCGCACCCTGGGAATTTCCTCGAGCACCTCGTCGAGCCGGTCGAGCGCGTTCTGCTCGCGCAACTGGTTCTCAAGGTTGGACAACATGCCGCCGGGGACCTGGGACACGAGGATGCGCGAATCCACCCCTTTCAGCGAGCCTTCGAAAGCCTCGTATTTCTTGCGCGCCTCGCGGAAATACGCGGCGATCTCTTCGAGCAGTTTCAGATCGAGGCCGGGAAATCGCGGCGTGCCCTTGAGCATGGAGACCATGGTTTCGGTCGGGGAGTGACCGTAGGTAAGGCTCATCGACGAGATTGCGGTGTCTATATTGTCAATGCCCGCTTCAATGGCCTTCAGATAGGTAGCGGTTGAAAGCCCCGTGGTGGCGTGGCACTGGATATGAATCGGAATGGCCACGGTCTGCTTGAGCCTGGAAATCAGTTCAAAGGCTTCGTAGGGTTCGAGCAAGCCCGCCATGTCCTTGATGCAAAGCGAATCGGCCCCCATGCTTTCGATGTTGCGCGCCATGTCGAGCCAGGTATCGAGGGTGTGTACGGGACTCGTGGTATAGGCCATCGTGCCCTGGGCGTGCTTGCCCTGTTCGCGCACTGCGGAAATCGCGGTTTCGAGATTGCGCATGTCGTTGAGTGCGTCGAACACGCGGAATACGTCGACACCGTTGATCGCCGCGCGTTCGACGAACTTGCGCACGATATCGTCGGCGTAATGCCGATAGCCGAGAATCGTCTGGCCGCGGAACAGCATCTGCTGCCGGGTATTGGGCATGGCCGCCTTGAAGCGCCGGATTCGCTCCCAGGGATCCTCGCCGAGAAAGCGGATGCAGGCGTCGAAAGTGGCTCCGCCCCAGGATTCAAGCGCCCAGAAACCCACCTGGTCGAGCTTGTCCGCGATCGGCAGCATGTCTTCGATGCGCATGCGCGTGGCGATAAGGGATTGATGGGCGTCCCTGAGTACGACTTCGGTTATTCCCAGGGGATTGCTCTGATCGTTCATGAGTGAATCCGTTTGACGAGTGTTAAGGCATTGCCCGGCGAGCGCGCAGGCGTTGGCGGTGCATGGTCACCGCGGCGATGATGGCGGCCACCTGGGCGGTCGGCGCCGGATAGTCGGCCGGTTTTTCCGGAGCCACGCCCAGAGCCGGCCCGAACCGTTCGGTCAGGATCGACATGGCCCGGGTGGCGAGTACGAGGAGGCAGAGAAAGACAAAAACGACACCGATGCCGAACAGCGCAAGCGGCATTCCCTGACTGACGAGATTCTCCATTTTCCTGGCGCCTTCCGACTTCAGACCGGAACGATTTTACTAGAGCCACGAGGCCAAAGCTAACTGGTCGGATCTAATCGCGGAGACGCGGTTCGCATTGGCGGAGACCTTTGATTATACTGCCGGGGCTCTTCCAACCAACCCGACAACGCAGGAGAAAATCGTGAGCAACTATCTGAAAATAGCAGGAATTTCCCTGCTTTCCATGGCCATCGGCGTCGGCGCCGGCATGTTCGCCGTCAGTTCCGCCCAAAGCGGCAAGCTGTACGAACTGCGCATCTACAAGTCCACCGAGGGCAATCTCGGCAATCTCAACGCCCGCTTCCGCGACCACACCTTGCGCATCTTCGAAAAGCACGGCATGGAAAACATCGGCTACTGGACGCCGACCAGCGAAGAAGAACGCGACGACACCCTGGTCTACATCATCGCCCACGACAGCCAGGAAGCCGCCGACGCGTCCTGGGGCGCCTTCATCCAGGACCCCGAATGGGCGGAAGTCGCCGAGGCGTCTAACGCCAATGGCCAGATTCTAGCCGGCATCGAACGCAAGTTCATGGTGGCCACCGACTATTCCCCATTGCAATAGCATATGGTCGGATCGTACCGACGCAACAGGGAAAACGGCTCTGCCGCGATCTAAAATGTCGGTTCCCTGGGGATTCCGTCGATAACGAATATCCAGTCCTCGAAGGAATTGCCGATCTTGAAATCGGTCCAGACTGCCTCGTTAGCCTTTACGCCGTCGTAGAACAGGCGAACGAGGCCCGCCTGGCGCCAATCGACGCCAGGCTTCGAGAAATAATGGGAGTACCGCCGCTCGTGCCAGCCGCGTGGCGTGTCGAAGCCAACGTACAGGGCGTCGAATGTGCCCTGTTCGAAACCGAACAGGGTCTTGCCGCCCGCCGGGTCGGTGAGTTCGACCATGTAAGCGGGCTTGCCGTCAATCGTACGGTCGGCGCGGCGGTTTTGCTCCCAGCCTTCATCAAGCGCATTGCGTATCGCGCCGAAGCCGAAATTATTGCTCCACATCGCGTTGGCGGATTGATCCGCCATGCGTCCGGACTGATCGTAAGTCGCCTCACCGTCGAAGCTCAATAGCATCGCGAGACCGCCATTGCTCCAGGCTTCGATCCGCACCTTGCCGTTGGCGGCGTGAGCGTCGGCTTTCTCGTCCGCAAATTCCCGCCACATGGCGTAACGGTCCCAGATCCGGCTGCCGCCGCCCTCGTCGTAGATGATGTTGTAACCGCTAAGAAACAGCGTGCCCGGCCTGACGAAAGTCTCGCCACCGGCAGCCTCGTGGGCCAACTCGATGATCATTCTGCCATCCAGTTCAGGGCGGCCCTGACTGGCGGGCGGCATGGGCGTACGATTCTCGATCGATAGCGGGACTCGTAGCGATTGACGGCGCTGAAATTCGGTTACCACGTCCCGGGCTACCTGTTGCAGGAAGCGTGCGTCTTCGCGGTTGATTGCGCCAAAGTAATCGTAATCGCTTTCTATGGGCGACAAGTCCCATACGCTGGCTACGACTACGCAGGCGGCGAGATAGGTGCCGAGCAGATCGGGATGACTGCCGTCGAATTGTTTGTGGAGCGCTATATCCGACCGGCGCCGGTAGGCTTCCTCGAACGCCAGGCCCACGGGAATTACCAGGGCGTCGATTTCATTGGCGGTTTCGACGTAAAGCGATTCGATTGACTCGATCATGTCCGGATCGAAACGGGGATGCGGTGGTGAATACGCGTGGGTCATGTAAAGCGCGGTTTCGGCGCCGACGGCGCTGATCTTGCGTTCGAATTCGGTGGCGGTTCGCGTGAACTCTTCACGCCGCCGCTCGCTCAGGGGCTCGCCGCTGCCGCCTTGCAGGATGACCAGTTCGAATGGCTCGTCAATGCCGAGCTTTCCAGGCGTGAGATGGCTGTCAAGCGGATGATGGTTCAGCGCTGCGCCGCCGATGGTCGCCGACTTGAATTCGATGCGCTCGCCAAGCGCCGGGTCGAGCGAGGCCAGCATGCGCGAGACATGATTGTGCAGGCTGTCGTTGTAGTAGAAGTAGCTGTTGCCGACGAACAGCACGCGTTCCGGGGCCGGGTTTTCGAGTGCGGTCTTGAGTGGTTGCGCGCCTGCATGTACGGCATTCAGGATCAGGAAGGCGGTGACGGCGGACAAGATCGGTTTCAATTTTATTCGCATCGAATTCGTTCCTCCGTCAGTCGATTCCGAGCGCCGCGGCGCCGGGGCGGCGCGGGTCGGCGGCGCCGTATAGCAGGCCTTCGCTCAGCATGATCGATTGCGTGCTGCCCATGGTCTGCTGGATCTCGATTTCATGGCCCATGGCTTCGAGCAAACGCAAACTGTCGGCGCTCACGCCGCGTTCGACGCCGAGTTCAGGCTCCCGCCAGGCCTGATAGATTCGCGGCGCATGCGTCGCTTCGGCGATGTTCATTCCGTAGTCCACGGTATTGACGATGAGTTGCAGGATGACGTTGTGGATGCGGCTGCCGCCGGGGGTGCCGGTTACAAGAAATAGTTCATCGTCTTCGTCGAAAACCATGGTCGGTGTCATGGTCGAGACCACGCGCTTGCCCGGCTCGATACGATTCGCGTGGATGTCCGGGTCGCGAATCGAGAAATTGCGCATCTGGTTGTCGAGAATAATGCCGGTGCCGGGGATGACGAGACCTGAACCGAAGGAATAGCCCAGGGTGTAGGTCAGGGACACCGCGTTGCCCTCGCCGTCCACCACGGAAAGATGCGTAGTGTCCCTGCTTTCGTAGGGATAGGCGTCCATGGGCGAGATTTCCGCCACCGGCGTGGCCCGGTCGGGATCTATGATCGCCGCCATCTCCCTGGCGATGGATTCGCCGAGAATGCCCGCGATCGGCACTTCGACGAAGTCGGTATCGCCGATGCCTTCGCGCCGGTTGGCGTTGCCGAGTTTCATCGTTTCCGCCAGCACATGCAGACTCGCGGCCGAACCCTGGGCCAGCCGAGGCATATCGTAGTGACCGAGCACATTGAGCATCTGGAGCAGGGCAAGTCCGCCGACGCTGCTCGGCGGCATGGTCACGACGCGATAACCGCGATAGTCCGTGGCGATGGCTTGCCTTTCCCGCACACGGTAGTTCGCCAGGTCTTCGGCGCTGATCAGGCCACCATTCTGTTCCATATAGCCGTAAATCTGCTCAGCGATGGCGCCGCGATAGAAAGCATCTGCCCCCTGCTCACTGATCTCCCGCAATGACCAGGCGAGATCGGGCTGAATCAGCGTCTCGCCGGCTGCATAGGCGGTTCCGTCAGGCTTGGCGTAGGCCGCCATGCTACTCGGGTAGGCTGCCATGACAGTCAAGGCTTCCGCGAGCGCGTAGGCGAGGTCGCCGCTGACCTCGATACCGTTCTCGGCCAGTTCGATCGCGGGCGCGAGCACATCCTCCCACGACAGCGAACCAAAGCGCTTCCAGGCTTCTTCAAGACCGGCGACAGTGCCGGGAACACCGGCGGCACGGGCGCCGTAGGTCAGTTCTTCGTAGCGTACGTCGCCATCGGCATCGATGAAGTCCGCGCTTCGCGCCGCCTCCGGCGCGGTTGAACGAAAGTCGAGCGCCACTACGTCTTCGGGGTCGCCGGCATCGTTCTGATGAATGAGCATGAACCCGCTGCCGCCGAGGTTTCCCGCCCGTGGCAAAGTCACCGCGAGCGCAAAGCCCATGGCGACGGCGGCATCGGCCGCGTTGCCGCCGGCAAGCAGAATTTGCCTGCCGACTTCACTCGCCGCCGCGTTCTGGCTGACGACCATCCCGCCGGAGGCCACCACCGGATGGTGGATGCTGTCGTACCGAATGATCGACTGGCTTGCCGTGCCCTGGGACTGCGCTAAAACCGGCTGCCAGGCGAGCAGCAGCGCGAGCATCAGGATTGCCATTTTATCCACTCTCATTCTGAGCGTAGCGAAGCGGAGCCGCAGAATCTCATCGACAAAATGAAAAACTTTATCAGTTACATGTATACCGTTACTTTGATTTCGTCGCATGATTCGCGGGCCTTCGCATGTAAATTGTCGGGTTGCCATACGCTCCATCTGACAGCGATTCCGGGCTGCGGTGTTCAATTACCGGCCCTGTTCCCATTTTGCTGCGCCAGCGTCCAGCAGCAGTCTGCAATGCGGCATGTTTCCACACACCCCGTATTTCGTACAACGCAACTTTCTCAAAGCCGCGCTCAAGTCTTCCATCTTGGCATCGCTCAAATTCCAATCCAGCGAATACTTCAATGAGGCTTCCCATGCGATCCGTGCGCGTGGCGTAATCGGGCCAGTAATTTTCTGCTTTCACGGGGGACCACCACTCGCTCGTGTCACCCGCCGCATAGGCAATGCAATTGTACTGGAACGAATCTGGAGCCACGATTTCAAAGGTTTCGCCGGAAAGCCTTGGGAATACTTGTACAAGTGATCGCATCCATTCAGTTGTATCCATTGGCTTCGCCCCATTCCAGCCAAGAATCCTGCATTACTGCGATCTTGCCCCTGTCGGCTGGATTCACGGGATCGGCTCCCGTGATGGCGCGCAAAGCGAAAAACCAGTGTGCCCGTTCCGCTCGCATCCGTTCCAGAATCAATGGCACCACCGGCTCGCCCATATTGATTATTTCTTTGTAGGCCGGATGTTCGACCGCGTGGGCTGTGTTGGACTCGAATACGGTTTCCATTTCCCATCGGTCGGCGAGTTCATTGAAGCGCTGACGGTCGGCGGACTCGATCTCCACCGCGTCGGCGTACTGCCCGTAGCCCAGCCCGCGCACATGCGGTTCCCGGTGCAGCAGCAGACGCAGGCGGGTGAGCTCGGCGGCGTCCCACCCCATCGCCTCGGCTACGGCTTCGTCCCAGAGGCGGCGCACTTCGCATTCTCCGTCGCGGAATTGCGGGACAAGCATGTCCTTGGTGCGCTCCCAACAGTCGGAGAGAGTCTGACGGATACGGTCGTCATTGATGTCGGGTACTCGGAGGTTGTTTGTGGAACGTGGAGAGTAGCTGGGAAACGACAGTTTTTTACCTGGATTTCGCATCATTTGAAGCCGCCCCGGCGTCGAGTTGACAAACACGGCGACAGCTTTTGCTTCGTCTAAGGACAAGCCGACCACGGGGAACCAAGTCTGTCCGAGATACTTGGTTTCGCTCGCGGTCGCAGTCAATCGTGCTGTGCTGTTGTCTTGTCCCGCGGTTATCAAAAGGTACGATGACCATTCCAGATAATGTCTTGCTTGGCGTTCTCGTCCCTTTTTGAAGACCCAATGTCCGTCGGGTGTGGATCGGATCGTCTTTTGGCCTTCAGCGCCTTTCGATTCCAGAATGGGAATGCTTTCCGCGTTGTCGCGGTTCGATCTGTCAAAGTTCTCACGCACCCTTCGGCTTCCATCGTGAGCCGTACAACCGGGTATAGAATCAAGGGGTTGCAGATTGGGGTGCTTCGCGAATTCCCGGCCTGCTTTCGCCAACGCCGGCGAGC
Source organism: uncultured Pseudohongiella sp. (assembly GCA_964622925.1). GTDB lineage: Bacteria > Pseudomonadota > Gammaproteobacteria > Pseudomonadales > Pseudohongiellaceae > UBA9145. The sequence goes on from CAZUSL010000028.1 coordinate 18,714, forward strand.
GCCATATCGCGGGGGTCCAATCCCCGGCTTCGATGTGCTCGGAGGGCCAGTAAGAGATCACGCCCCAGCCGTTTGCCACCAATCCTTCTTTGCAGTCCTGCAAGCATCGATAAAAATCGGCAACCCCATCGTCGTCCACCGGTATTCTGTCGAGGTTTATGAAACGCGTTGCCGGTTTGTCACCGTCATGCCGCTGCATCACCACGATGCTTTCGTTGATGGCTGTATGCTGGCTCAGGTTGATATTTCGGGGCTGGTGCGAGGTCAAAACGGTATGGATGTGGAAGCGTTGCGCCAACGCCAGCCGCTCCCGCTGACCGGAGGGCGTCGTGAGCGCAATGGTCGGGTTGATCATGGTCAGGATTCCATCGGACCGCTCTACGCAATGGTCTGCAAGACCAGCGAAGAGCGGTCCGATGGAATTTTTGTCCGAAAATTCCATCAGACCAGGATCGGCTTGCGTCAGCTTCTGTTCCATCGAGTCGGCTCGAGTGCGAAGCGCGTTCTGCGTCTCTTTCGGGAACTTCTCGCCCATATTGGCGCGGTTGGTGAAAGGCGGATTCATGATGACAATTCGAGCGTTTTTCACCGCATCGACGGCGTCTTCCAGTTCAGTTTCCTCTGCCGTTTCCCATGTCACTTGGGATTGAACGACTTCGTCACCCCAATCCAACTCGTAAGGTCTTTGAACGACGGCCCGTTGCGCTAGCAGTTCAAGCGTGCCGGCGTATACCTGGTCCGGAGCATGCTTGTCGGGTCCGTACGGCATCAGATGCAGTCCCATTTTCCGGTAACTGACGCGCTGGTTGCCCGCCGTCAACTGCGACGCGGCGAGTTGCAGCGAAACGGGGTTGATGTCGAGGCCCTTGATTACGTCCTCGACCGCCAATTTCTGGAGCTGGTTCAGCGTTTCGGCATCCGCGCCTTTCTCGCCGGCCCTTCGCTTCATCTCGGCAAGCATGGCGGCGAGCAGCGTGCCGCTGCCGCACGCCAAATCCACGGTCTTGTGCTTGCGCCAGACTTCGGGGTCGGACCAGTCCTGGTCGCCGCAGGCGTCGAGCGTCAGCCGTGCGGCAAGCGAGGCGGCGGCGGGCCTGGTGAAGAACGCCCCATCGGACGCCTGGTTCCCCATGACGCGGTTGAACAGCGGCCCAGCGTGGTCTGCGCCCATGTCCGCGTAGGTCTCGGCGATGCGCTCCGCTTCCGCGGCCAGATGACGCAGGGCGCGTTCCAGGCCGGCAGTCTTGCCTGTCGTCTCTACAGCGTAGATGGCTTCCAGGGCGGGTTCGAGCACCGGACGGAAGTCGTGGCGCATGATGCGCTCCCATTCACGGCTGATCTTCCGCACGACGTCGGCCTGGTTCTTGACGAGCGAGAGATCGCTGACGCCGGACAGCCAGCCGCCGTTGCTGATGCGCTGGTGCAGCATGGCGGCGTTCATCATCAGCAGCGCGGCGACCGTGCAGCCGTCCGCTTGCTTCTTGTCCGTCTCCTTGAGCCGGTCGAGTCCGAAGTGCCGGTTCAGGTCGGGCAGCAATCCGTCCGCCCGCATGTGGTGGGCGGCTTCGTTTACGCTGGATTCCAGGATATTCAAGTCGCGCATCACGCGGTTGTCGCTCAGTCCGGACTTCGACAGCAGATTCATCTTGATTGCGCTGCCATGGTCTTCGAGCCCGCTCAGCTTGAGCATGAGTTGACCCTGTTCCTCCGCTCGTTCCCTGGCTGATTTTCGGGCCTTGCGCTGACTGCCCGGCTGCAAGCGCACGCCTTCGCCGATATTGATCATCTTCCGGGCCTTGGCCTGGGTTTTCCGGATGTTCACTATGCCCCGCGCCGCGCCCGCCTTGGGCTGGTCGCGGGCTACCGTGTCAGTGCGAAGTTCGACGGTTCCGTCATTGTTTTTCTTCCCTGTAAGGACCTGAGTCATCTCCACCGCTTCGCCAGTCATGGACGTTTCCCAGTCTGCCGATTCCTGGCGTACGCCCGCCACCCCCCCTGGCGCACCGGACTCACCGCTGTCCGGGGACTGTTCGTCAAGACGCCGTATTCCCGCCTCGGCGCGGGTCTTGCCCGCGAGCGCCTTTTCAACCGCCTTCTGCGCGGCGCCAGGCGGCCCCTCGACTTCGCCGTACTGGATGCGCCCGCCTTCGCCCCTGGCTACCGCCACCAGGGTTCGCTCCACCGGCGGTGGCTTGGGGATGTACAACTGCAAGAGTTCCTCAAGGTTTTCCTCAATTCGCTGGTCATGGGCGCGCAAAGCAAGCAATATCTGTCCCAATTCCTGCCAGCCTTCTTCGGCTGCGCTTGTGCTCAGCCACTTCTCGGGGTCGGCGGCAGGCGGAATCAGAATCGGGCAGACGATGTAGCCGAGTTCCTTGTTGGGCGCAGTCCGCATCGCTCTTCCGACGGCTTGCACGACATCTATGGGGCTCTTGCGGGCTTCAAGGAACGCCACCGCGCTCAGCGACGGCGAATCGGTGCCCTCTCCGAATATGCCAACATTTATGATGCCGTGAGGATGCGCCGCGTCAGCGGCAGCCAACCGTCCCTTTGCGGTTTCACGCGCCGCGGCGTTGCTCGAAGCATCCAGGTGTTCGAGGCGGTAATCGGACGCGGCCCTGCCGTCCGCATTCTCGCTGAGCCAACGTGAGACCCACTTTTTTACATTGTCGGCCTGGAGGTCCGCCGCCATGTTCTTGGACTTGTCCACCGTGTTCATGAAGGCGATGCACGAACGGATGTCCACTTCTTTACCTTGAGTCGCTCCGCCCATCGTGAGCGCGAACGCCAGGCCGCGCAGGTAGTCGGTGGTCGTCAGCTGACCGCGTCCCGTGCTTTTGGTTTGCTTCGCCAGATCGTTCGCCGTCCTGAACGCATCAGGGTCATTAACGCCCATGGCAATGATGCGGTAGTCGGACAGCCAACGGTTGCGGACGGCTTCCAGGTAGCTCTTGCGGTACAGTTCCACCCCGAAGGTGGTTTCATCGTCCATTGAGCGTACTATCCAGTTCGGGTTGGCGGTGTCGGTGGTCGCCTTGCCGTCGTAGATGCGCGGCGTAGCCGTCTGATAGACGCGGTAAGTGGCGGGGAACCGGATGCTGTCGTGGCAGATGGTGAAGTCGCGGAGACGCTTTTCCTCTTCGTTCGCGGTGGTGGATTTGGAGTTCTTGCGCTTCAGTCCCGCCGTTCTGTGCGCTTCGTCGGCGATCATTACACGCGCTCTGACACCGGCGCTCAGCAGGGCTTCCGATACCCTGGCGCTGCTCTGGTAAGTGCCAATGAGAACCTTGATCCCGTTGTCGAAAGCGCCCTGGCTCATCCAGTCGGCTATTTCGCCGGCATCGGTGGTCACCTTGCCCTTCACTTCGGAAGCGCTGACATTGCTGTTATCGACTGTCGGATCAAGTGTGGCGTTGCGGCTTCCTTCTTTCCTGGGGTCGTAGCCCGCCGTAGCGTCCGAGCAGACTGCCAGCACGT
>CAZUSL010000029.1:0-3147 GCA_964622925.1 uncultured Pseudohongiella sp.
GTAGCCAAGAGGACTCCGTTTCCGGAACCGGGAGAAAGAAATGATAAAGAAAATGCTTCTGGCGGCGACCATGATGGCCGTTGTCACGGCAATGTCCACGGGCTCTTCGTCCGCGGCGACATTGATGAACATCGGCTACGCAACTGCCGAATCGAATCCCTACGGCACATTCATGAACACCTTCGCCGAACGTCTGAACAAGCTCACCGGCGGCGAAGTGCGGGTCAAGGTCCATTGCTGCTTCAAGATGGGCGGCGAGCAGGACATGTTCAAGAAGCTGCAGCTCGGAACGCTCGACGGCACCCTGATTGCGCAGAACAATGCCGGTCCGTTCTATCCCAAGATCGACCTGCTGGTCCTGCCCTACATGCTGCAGAACCTCGACCATGCCTACAAGGTAGTCGATGGTGACGTCGGCAAGCAGATCTGGGGCGCGATGCCGGAAGAGGCAGGCGTCCACCTGGTCAAGATCGTGCTGGTCTCGTTCCGGCACCTCTACAACTCGAAGCAGGCGATCAACTCCATTGAGGACTTCAGGCCGCTGAAATACCGGGTTCCCAAGAATGTCGTGATGGTGGACACCTACAAGGCATTCGGCTCCGACCCTGTCCCGATGGCCTGGTCGGAAACCCTGACCGCCGTGCAGACCGGAACCGTCGATGGCGGCGACCTGCCGCTTGACGGCATTTTCACCCAGAAGTTCCACGAGGTCGCCAAGCATATCGCGCTGACGGGCCATTTTGCGCTGACGCCGCCGTTCTTCGTCAGCACCAAGTTCATGGACAAGCTGACCGATGCGCAGAAGGAAGCGCTCTACATGGCCGCCGATATCGCGGCGGCGGCGGCGCGGGCGCATATCAGGATCGGCAACGAAGGGTTTACGCAAAAGCTCAAGGACTCCGGCGTGATGTTCACCACCCCGGACACCAAGCCCTTCATCGAGGCGGCCGCCAAGGTGCATGAGGCCTTCGCGGCCGAACGCGGCGCCGAATATGTCGAACTGATCGAGGCGATCAACGCCGTCGCCAACTAGGCGGGCGCTTCGACAGCGGGCGGCCGCAGTGGGGCGGGACGTTCACCGACCCCGCCGCGGCTCCCGACTTCCGCCCGGATTCCCATTCCACGGCAGGCTGCATGCCCTCATTCAGCACAGTCTTTGCGTTCCTTGAGCGGCGAGCCGAAGAAGTCGTCGCGGGCGTATGCGTCACCGTGATGGCGTCGCTCGTCTTCTTCCAGGTCGTGATGCGCTATGTGTTCAGCGCGCCGACCTCCTGGTCGGACGAGATCGCCGTCTATGCGATGCTCTGGTCCGTCTATATTTCGGCCTCCTGGGCGGTGCGCGAACGCACCCACATCCGGGTGATGAACCTCATCAACCTGTTCCCGGGCCGGATGGCGCTCGGCCTTGCCGTGCTGAGCGACCTGGTGTGGTTCGTGTTCGCCATATACCTGACCTGGCAGAGTTTCCTGCTGCATCTCTCGATGTGGGAACTCCCCTTCGAATCGCCGGTGCTGGGCATTGCCCAGAAGTGGCCCTATCTGTGCCTGGTCGTCGGCTTCGCGCTGATGACGGTCCGCCTCATCCAGGTCTATTACCACTGGTACCGGGACGGCATTCTGCCGACGGCAGTCCCCGAGGACGGGGCGGTCATCCATGATTGAAGCGCTCTACATGTTCGGGACGCTGGTCGTCACCATCGCGTTCGGCATTCCGATCCCGATCGCGGTGGCGATCGCGACCCTGGTCGGCTACTTCCTGATCGACATTCCGGCCGTGGCGCTGGCCCAGGCGATGTACACGGGGGTCGAGCCGTTTCCGTTGCTCACCGTGCCGCTCTTCGTGCTGGCCGGCGCCCTGATGGAACGCGGCGGCCTCGCGCTGAGGATCGTGGCGATCGCCCAGTCGCTGATCGGCAATTATATGGGCAGTCTCGGCCTGGTGGCCGTGCTCGGATGCACCTTTTCGCTGCGCTGTCGGGCTCGGGCCCCGCGACGACGGCAGCGATCGGCGCCGTCATGATTCCGGCGATGGTCCGCGAGCGTTACGACGCGGCCTATGGCGGCGCGATCGTCGCCTCCGGCGGCGCGCTCGGCAGCCTCATTCCGCCGAGCAACCTGATGATCATCTACGGCGTGGTCTCGGACGTTTCGATCCCGCGCATGTTCCTCGCCGGCGTCCTGCCGGGGCTGATCGCCAGCGCCTTGCTGCTGGTGGTCACCTGGCTGATCGCGCGCCGGCGCGGCTATGGCGGGCAGACCGACCACAGCTTTGCATGGGTGCGCGTCGGGCGGGCCTGCTGGGACGGCAAATGGGCGATCGGCGCTCCCGTCCTGATCCTGGGCGGCATCTACAGCGGGGCCTTCACGCCTACCGAAGCGGCTTCGGACGCGGTGGTCTACGCCTTTCTCGTCGGTCAATTCGTGCACCGTGAACTCACCTGGGACGCGATCCTGTCCTGCCTGAAGACGACGGCGATGATCTCGGGCGCGGTCCTCATCATCGTCGGTCCGGCCAAGGCCTTCGGTGAATTATTGAGCCTGATGGACGTTCCGTTCCTGATCGGCGAATTCCTGACCGGCTTCACGGACAGCAGCTTTGTCCTGCTCCTGGTCATTGCCGCGATCCTCATCATTACCGGCATGTTCCTCGAGTCCATTGCCCAGATCATCCTGCTGACCCCGCTGATGCTTCCCATCGCGGTTTCGGTCGGCATCGATCCGGTAGTGTTCGGTGTCATCATGGTGATCGCCTGCGAGATCGGCTTCCTCACGCCGCCGGTCGGGGCCAACCTGTTCGTTGCAACGCGATTGACGAATGTGGGTATCGACAAGATTTCGGTCGCGGTGATCCCGTTCCTGCTCACCTATGTCGTGGTGATCGTCGTGATCGCGCTGTTCCCGGACTTCGTATTGTGGCTGCCGGACCTCGCCTTCGGGCCGAGCGGATAGCCGTGCAATCCCGATAGGGCGAAGTCAGCCGCGAGATCGGGCGCCGGCGGGTCGTCCGCCACAGGGGGTGTCGTCATGGCAGAGTTCTCGTATCTCGCATTTCCCCGTCCCGGAACCGTCGCGGAGACGGCGCGCAACGCCGAGGCGGCCGGCTGGGACGGGCTGGGATTTCCCGACACGCAGAACCTGAGCGGCGAT
>CAZUSL010000030.1:0-16933 GCA_964622925.1 uncultured Pseudohongiella sp.
CCGCTGAACCCCACGCCACCCGGCGGCGACTCACGCCTTGCGAACACAAGTTATCCACAGGAAATGCAAGGGATGAGTGAAAGCGCGGAAAATTTTTTTTACGGGGGTTTCTTTTTGAAGACTGTGACGATGCGTCGGTAAGGCTATGAAAACATCGGACAAATGCCGCAAAGCGGGCGCTGGACGAGGGGAGTTGCACTATTTGGAATGGGCTTGAGATTGCCGCTAGAATTGTCAAAAGATTGACACATACTCAAGGCAGAGCGAAGCAAGTGACAGCGGCAAATTGGCAGAAGTGCGTCCAGGCGCTTCAAGGTGAGATCTCACAAGGACAGTTCAATACCTGGATCCGGCCACTCAGCGCCGAACTCGAAGCTGATGGCAAACTTCTTTGGGTGAAAGCGCCCAATCGGTTCATTCTCGATTGGGTTAGCGCCAAGTTTCTGGTGCGAATTCGGGAACTGATGTTTGAAATCGAACCCGGACTCGAAGATGTCGCGCTGGAAGTGGAGGCGCCCAATGGCAGTATCGGCCTCGTGGAGAAGGTGGCCGCGCCCGGTATTTCCAGTACACCGCGGGTAAACGGCGAGGCGGCGAGGTTTCGCCCGCCAGGTTCACTGGATTCCAGATCGAAGTCCTATTTCGACGAAGATGCCGAATACATAAGGAAGTTGCGCATCGAAGGCGAATTGAACCAGTCGTGCAGCTTCACGAATTTCGTGGTGGGACAATCCAACCAACTCGCCCAGGCGGCGGCGTTTCAGGTGGCGCAGAATCCGGGGCGGACGGAGTCCAATCCGCTATTCATTTACGGAGGCGTGGGGCTCGGCAAGACGCACCTGATGCACGCCATAGGCAACCAGTTGCGTGAGCGGAAGCCGCATGCCAGGGTGGTCATCGTAGACAGCGAGAACTTTGTCAACACCTTGATTCGCGCCATTCGATTCGGAGCGACGGACTGGTTCAAAGGCTACTATCGTTCGGTTGATGCGCTATTGCTCGACGATGTGCATTTCCTGGAAAAAAAGGAACGTTCCGAAGAAGAATTCTTCCATACATTCAACACCTTGCTCGATAACGGCGTGCAAGTCGTATTGACTTCCGATCGTTACTACAAGGAGATTCACGGTATCAAGCCCCGGTTGATGTCGCGGTTGGGATCGGGACTCTCGGTGGCGATCGAGCCGCCGGAGCTTGAGACCAGGGTCGCGATCAGCATGAGCAAGGCGGCGCAGATCGGGATTGAACTTCCCGATGACGCCGCGGAGTTCATCGCGCAAAAGGTCTGCTCAAGCTGTCGGGAACTCGAGGGCGCCGTAAAGAAGGTCAAGGCTTACGCCCAGTTCAGGGGTCAAAGTGTCGATGTGGGGCTGGCAAAGGAAGCCCTGTGGGACTTGCTGGCCCAGCAGGACAAACTGATCAGCATCGACAACATCCAGCGCAATGTGGCGCAATATTACAAGATCAACATGCGCGACATGCTTTCAAAACGCAGAAATCGTTCGGTCACCCGGCCTCGACAGATCGCAATGAGCTTGACCCGGCAGCTAACCAGTCATAGTCTGCCGGAAATCGGCGAGGCCTTCGGCGGCAGGGACCATACGACCGTGCTTCATGCCTGCCGGCAGGTATCGCAATTGCGCCGCAACTCAAAGACACTGGATGACGACTTCAACAATTTGATGCGGATTTTGACGAACTGATCGCGCATTCCGGAATGTACCGGACTCGCCATCCGATTGGCACGAACACAGGGAAAACACATTATGCAATTCAAGATCGCGCGGGATGCGTTGCTCAAGCCAATGCAACTCGTGAGCGGAGTGGTTGAAAGGCGCAGCACCTTGCCGGTGTTGTCCAACCTCCTGCTCGATATCCAGGGCAATCGGCTTTCGCTTACGAGCAGCAATCAAGAACTTGAACTGTCGGCGGAAGTGGAAGTGTCCGACGTCCAGTCCGAGGGCCGAATAACTGCTTCCGCGCGCAAGTTGTTCGATATCTGCCGCTCGCTGCCCGAGGATTCGGAAATCCTGTTTTCCGTCTCGGGCGCCCAGTTGCGCGTCAGCTCCGGCCGCAGCAATTTCTCACTGGCGACATTGCCGGCCGAAGACTTCCCGAAGGCCGAAAACGAAATCGACACGATCGCGCTCACTTTAACCCAGGAACAGCTTTCCGAGTTGCTGGCGAGCACCAGTTTTGCGATGGCTCAAAAGGACTTCCGGCCTTATCTCAACGGCATGCTGATAGAAGTCGACTCGGGAAGTCTGCGCGCGGTGGCGACGGATGGGCACCGGCTCGCCTTGCATACGGTGCAGGTGGAAAACAATGCGAAGGAAAAGCAGAGGCTGATCCTGCCCAGGCGGAGCGCGATAGAGTTGGCTCGTCTGCTGCAGGACCCCGAGGAACTCGTAACGATTACCGGGGGAGCGAGCCATATTCGGGCGCAAATGAGTAGCTGCACCCTGGTTTCGAAGCTCGTCAACAGCCGATATGCCGATTATGAAAGAGTGATTCCGCGAGATGGTTCGAAATCGCTCATCGGAAATCGGGAGGCCCTGCGCCAGGCCTGTCAGCGCGCAGCGATCCTTTTCAGCGAAAAGTACCAGATCGCAAGTTTCAATCTCGGCTCCGGAGAGTTCAAGGTCGTGGCCAGGAACCCGGATCAGGAAGTTTCCGAAGAGTCGGTTTCAGTCGATTACGAAGGGGACCCGATCGAAATCGGGTTCAATGTCAGCTATCTGATCGATGTATTTACCGCCATCACGACCGACAAGGTGCGCATGGAGCTGACGGACGCAAACAGCGCGGTATTGCTGGAACCCGTTGAAAACTATGGCGCCTCTTTCGTTGTCAGCCCATCCCGGTTGTAGTGTTTTCAACTTGCGAGTCTGAGGCTTCGAGCGGGTCCGCGGGCGGGAGCGCCTTTTCGCTAAACCTCGCCGAGACATCCTGTCTCGACTCGGATCGGGTCGGCGTCGCTATACACGTCCATGTATCGCTCCGCCTCCACGACGCGAAAAGGCGCTCCCGCCCGCAGACCCTTACGCCGTGCGGAATACATACCATCGGTTCTCAAAGTAACGTTTTATACGCATTCGAGGTTGGTGGCTTCGATCATTTGCACGATTTAAGTCGCCGCCTGAGGGCGCGGGGTGCGGCGGGCGTGCGAGGCAGGATGCCGAGCCCGAAGCCTACAGGGATGTATTTACGGCGTCCGCCGCACCCCGCGCCCTCAGGCGGCGACGGATCGAAGCCACTGTCTCCCTTGGGCCACCAATGGCCAGAATGCGAATAGTTGGAATCTGATGGGCGGGCTGGCCAGGCTGGAAATTACGTCGTTTCGGAATATTGAGCGTTGCGCGCTTACTCCTCATCCTGAATTGAATATTCTTGCCGGTCCCAATGCTTCCGGCAAGACGAGTTTTCTTGAAGCTATTCATTATCTTGCCCTTGGCAGGTCGTTCAGGACCAGCAGCGTCAAGCCGTTGATCAGGGACGGGGATGACGAGACTGTTTTGTTCGCGGAATTGTCGGGCGGGACAAAAATCGGTCTGCGCAGAACCCGCAAGGGAGATCAGCAACTCAAATCGAACGGGCTTGTGCAGCGAAGCTGGGAAGGTGTGGCGCGGGAGATACCGATTCAACTACTTGATGCCACGTCATTTTCCCTGTTGAACGAGGGGCCCAGGCTGAGGCGCAGATTTCTTGATTGGGGTGTGTTCCACGTGGAACAGCAGTTCCTTCCGGCCTGGCGGCGAACCAGAAAATCGATCATGCATAGAAACGCCTTGTTGAAGCGGGCGGGCAGAATGGATGAAGAGCAATTGGCCGCCTGGGAGGAAGAACTCGTTTCCGGCGCCATCGAGATTACCGGGTCGAGAGAAAGATATTTCCATCGGCTGCAAGAGGCGTTTACCAGGGCTCTCTCCATGCTAAGCGAAGATCTGGGCGGTTCGATCAGTCTTCATTTCAATGCCGGGTGGAACCGGGAACATGAACTTGGGCGGCTGCTGTACGAGAATCGGGGAGCGGACAGGAACTATGGCGTGACAAGGTATGGCCCGCACCGCGCCGACATCCTGGTGAAGGCCGGGAACGACAGGGCGATCGATGTCTCATCGAGGGGCCAGCAAAAGCTGATTGTTTCCGCGCTGAAGATCGCGCAAGGCGAGTTATTTTTTGAGACACGCGAACAACGGCCGATTTATCTGGTAGACGATCTTGCCGCGGAGCTGGACGAGAAGAACAGAGAGAAGGTTTTCCATTTGCTGTGTTCGCTTGGCGCCCAATTGTTCATCACTTGCGTAGCCGTGGATGCATTGGAGTCTTCCCTCCCGGACACCGGCTCAAGAAGCCTGTTCCACGTGGAACATGGTACAATAACGGCTTGATTTTCTTGGAAGTACTGCGTTTTCGCACCTTCTTGCGAAGATGCCTGTCCGAACGTGGAGAAACGAATGGAAAATGCTCCGGCCAACGATTACAACTCTGAAAGCATCAAGGTCCTGAAGGGCCTCGACGCGGTCAGAAAAAGGCCCGGAATGTATATCGGCGACACCGATGACGGAACCGGTTTGCACCACATGGTTTTCGAGTTGGTGGACAACTCCATCGATGAAGCGCTTGCCGGATATTGCTCCGAGATCAAGGTTACGATTCATATCGGCGAATCGGTGACCGTCACCGACAACGGACGAGGAATTCCGACCGAAATGCACAAGGAAGGGGTTTCCGCGGCCGAAGTCATCATGACGGTCCTCCACGCCGGCGGAAAGTTCGATGACAACAGCTACAAAGTCTCCGGCGGCCTGCATGGCGTAGGCGTGTCCGTCGTCAATGCGCTTTCAAGGGAATTGAAATTGACCATCCGGCGGGATGGCAAGGTCTGGGAACAGTATTACCAGCACGGTGTGCCCCAGGCGCCGCTTTCCGTCGTTGGAGACACCGCGGCAACCGGTACCGAGTGCCATTTCGAGCCTTCGGAAGAAACTTTCAACAACATCGAATTCCAGTACGACATTCTTGCCGGGAAGTTGCGCGAACTGGCTTTTCTCAATGCCGGCGTCGCCATCACCTTGCAGGACGAGCGCACCGGCAAGCAGGAGACCTTCCGATACAAGGGCGGCCTGCGCGCATTTGTCGACTACCTCAACAAGAACAAGACGACCGTCAACAAGATGGTCTATTTCAACGCCCGGGAAGTGGAAGAAGGAATTTCCGTGGAAGTCGCGATGCAATGGAACGATTCCTACCAGGAAGTAATTTTTCCATACACCAACAACATCCACCAGCGCGACGGCGGGACTCATCTCGCGGGATTTCGCTCCGCGTTGACGCGGGTGCTCAAGAACTATATCGACGCGGAACTCAACGGCGCGAAAAGCAAGGACGTTCCGGTTTCCGGCGACGATGTGAGAGAAGGTCTGACCGCGGTGGTTTCGGTCAAGGTGCCGGATCCGAAATTTTCCTCCCAGACCAAGGACAAGCTCGTTTCGTCCGAGGTAAAGGGCGTAGTCGAACAGCAGATGGCTTCACATCTGACCGATTACCTCATGGAAAATCCAAAGGACGCCAAATTGATCGCCGGCAAGATGATCGAAGCGGCGAAGGCGCGCGAAGCCGCGCGCAAGGCCCGGGAAATGACGCGTCGCAAGGGCGCGCTCGATGTGGCGGGACTGCCGGGCAAGTTGGCCGATTGCCAGGAAAAGGATCCGGCTTTGTCGGAGATTTACCTGGTCGAGGGCGACTCGGCGGGCGGATCCGCCAAGCAGGCGCGAAACCGCCACAACCAGGCCGTGTTGCCGCTGAAGGGAAAGATTCTCAACGTGGAAAAAGCGCGGTTCGACAAGATGCTCAGCTCGAACGAGATCGGAACCTTGATCAAGGCGCTCGGTTGCGGCATCGGCAAGGACGAGTTTTCGCCTGAAGCGCTGCGCTACCACCGAATCATCATCATGACCGACGCCGACGTCGACGGCTCTCATATCCGCACCTTGCTGCTTACCTTCTTTTTCCGGCATATGGGCGAACTGATTGAAAACGGGCATCTGTACATCGCCCAGCCACCCTTGTACAAGCTCAAGAAAGGCAAGCAGGAACAATACCTCAAGGACGATCGCGAGCTTGAAGATTACGAGACTTCGATAGCGCTCAAGGACGCGAGTCTGCATGTCAACGCGGATGCGCCCGGCATCGGCGGCGAGGCGCTCGAATCCCTCGTGAACCGCTACCGGGAGGTCTATGCCATCATCGACCGGCTGAGCCGGTTGTATCCGAAAGAGGTGCTGGAAGCCCTGGTGCAGACGCCCGCGTTACCGGAGAAAAATCTTCGGTCCAGGGAAGAAGTCGAATCCTGGGCCGGGAAAGTGATCGCCAACCTGTACGAACGCAATCCGCAATACCGGATCGACTATAGTTACACGGTCGAAGAAGACGCCGAGCGGCATATTTTTCTGCCGGTGGTCCTGCTCGAGCGCCACGGCCTGCACAAGTCCTTCCCCTTCAGCGCCGATTTCTTCCATTCCGGCGAATACAAGATGATGTCTTCGCTGGGCGTGACGCTTGACGGACTGATCGAGCCCGGAGCCTTCATCGAGCGCGGAAACCGGAAACAGAAAGTGGGCAGTTTCACGGAGGCGCTCAACTGGCTCACCGCCGAGGCGATGAAAGGCAACTATCTGCAACGTTACAAGGGTCTCGGGGAAATGAATCCGGACCAGCTATGGGAATCCACCATGAATCCGGAGACCCGGCGCATGTTGCTGGTGACGGTCAAGGATGCGATCGGCGCGGACCAGTTGTTCAATACCTTGATGGGGGACCAGGTCGATCCGCGCCGGGAGTTCATCGAGACCAACGCGCTGCGGGCCGAGAATATCGATATCTGAACGTGGCTTCGAACCGTCGCCGCCGGGTGGCTCCGGGTTTAGCGGACGCTGTAAATACGTCCCTGTACGCTTCGGCCCCGACATCCATGTCGGGGACGCCCGCTAAACCCGGAGCCACCCGGCGGCGACTCTCGGGGTGCAGGTCCGAAAAGAAGTCAGCTAGCGCTTAGATTTATGCCTTAAACATTCAATGGAGGGAGTTTTCAGTGCGCGCGAAGCAGGGCATCCGCCGCATGGCGCAGATTTTCGAACACGTAGATACTTTCCAAATCATTGATTTTCAATAGTTTTTCCGTTTTTGTTCCGTTGCCGGTTCGCACCAGCACCGGCCGGCAGCCATGCGTGCGGGCCGCCTGCAGATCCCTGAGGCTGTCGCCGATAAACCAGCAATCGCGCAAGCTGCAGGCAAATCCGGCTTCGATCTGCCTGAGAAGCCCCGTAGCCGGTTTGCGGCACGAACACCCATCTTCCGGTCCATGGGGGCAGTAGAAAATACCGTCCACGGCGCCGCCATGGCTTTTCACGAGTTCGCGAAACTTTTCGTGAATGGAATCAAGCGCCGCAAGGTCGAACAGCCCGCGCGCCAGACCCGATTGGTTGGTGGCCAGAGTGACAAGGAATCCGGCTTGGCTCAAGTCGGCAATGGCTTCGATGCTGCCTGGAAGCGGTTCCCATTCCGCCGGTGACTTGATGAATTCGTCTGAATCCCGGTTGACTACGCCGTCCCGGTCAAGCACGACCACTTTAGCGGTTTTTCCGTTCAAAGCAGCGAGATGTCCGCGACCTGGAGAAAGAGTTCGCGCAATTCGCGCAACAGCCGGAGGCGATTGGCGCGCAGGGAAGGGTCGTCGACCATCACCATGACCTCGTCGAAGAATTTGTCGACATCGTCCCGCAGGCTCGCCAGTCGCGTTAATCCTTCACGGTACTCTCCGGCCTCGAACAAGGGCGCCACCGCTTCGCTTTGCTCTTTGAGGCGCAGGAGCAATTGCTTTTCCGCCGCCTCGGACAACAATTCGGCGGCAACCGCGTCCTGCTCAGCCGTCTCGGAACTCTTTTCGAGCAGGTTGGAGACCCTTTTGTTGGCAGCGGCCAGCGCGGCGGCTTCCGGCCTTCCCGCGAAATCCGCAACCGCTTCGACACGGCGATGAAAGTCCAACGGGCTTGCCGGATTCAATGCCCGCACGCAGAGATAGACTTTCGCGTCTGTCCCCGCATCGACGTACCAGGCGCGCAAGCGGTCGAAAATGAAATCGTAAAGTTGCTGCCGACAGCCGGGTTCCGGCTCAATTTCCGTGTAGGCGCCAACCGCCGCATCGATCACGGCGACGAGATCGAGTTCCAGCCCGCATTCGATAAGAATTCGCAAAACGCCGAGCGCGGCGCGACGCAAGGCAAAGGGGTCGCGTGAGCCGGTCGGCGGCTGGCCGATGGCGAAGAGCCCTGCCAGGGTATCGAGTTTCTCCGCCAGGGCGACCACCCGGCCCGCATCGCTCTCCGGCAGCCGGTCCCCGGTGTGCCGCGGCAGGTATTGCTCGAAAATGGCTGCCGCGACGGTTTCCGGTTCGCCGTCGTTGCGGGCGTAATACGATCCCATTAGCCCTTGCAATTCGGCGAACTCGCCGACCATATCGCTGACCAGGTCGCATTTCCCCAACATGGCCGCACGCTCGCAGGCATCCGGCTCGATATCCAGATTTTCAGCAATATGACGCGAAAGTGCTGCAACTCGTCGCGATTTTGTCGCGATCGTGCCAAGTTTTTCCTGAAAAACCACTTTTTCGAGTTCCGGCAGCCGGGATTCGAGACTGCTCGATTTGTCGGTTTCGAAAAAGAAACGCGCATCCGCCAGCCGCGGCCGGATTACGCGCTGATTTCCCTTGACGACCTCTTTCGGATCAAGGCTTTCTATATTGCTGACGGTGACGAAATTCGGCACGAGCCGCCCGCTTTCGTCTTCGAGGCAAAAGCATTTCTGATGGAATTTCAGGGTTAGTATCAGAGCCTCATCGGGCAATTGCAGAAATTCCTCGTCGAACGCTCCGGTCAGCGCGACGGGATATTCGACGAGACTGGTCACTTCATCGAGCAGTTCCTCGTCCATCGCCACGCGGGCTTGCAGCCGGCTCGCCTGTTCCGTGACAAGGTTTCGAATCGTTTCCCGGCGCCGCTCGAAACAGGCAATCACGCGGCCCGGACTTTCCAGGGCCGCTTCGTAATCCCCCGGGCAGGTCAACTCGATGGGCTTGTCGTAATGAAACCGATGTCCGAAGGTCGCATTCCCCGCGGTTTCTCCCAGAATCTGCGCCGGAACGACTTCTTCGCCGAACAGCATCACCGCCCAATGCACGGGGCGGATGAATTCGGTCCGCGAACTGCCCCAGCGCATGCGCCTGGGGATTGGCAAGGCGGCCAGCGCGGTTTCCGCCATTTCGGGCAGCAATTCGGCGGTGGCCGTGCCCGGCTCCAGCTTGGTAAAACACAGCTTGGCCGCGCCCTGGCGTTCCGAACTGCCGAGTTCTTCCACCGAAACGCCGCAAGAGCGGGCAAAACCGAGGGCGGCGGCGGTGGGCGCGCCTTCGGCGTCGAAAGCCGCGGCAAGCGCCGGGCCGAATCGCTCGATCTCGCGATCGGGCTGTTTCCCGGCGAGATCCCGTGCGAGCAGCGCGAGCCGGCGGGGCGTGGCGAAACCGCGCAGTTCGCCGTGGTCCAGGCCGGTCTTGGCGAAAAGGGAGCGGAATTCCGCCTTGAGCGCTTCCGACAAGCCGCGCAGGGCTTTCGGCGGCAATTCTTCCGTGCCGATCTCGAAAAGAAAGTCGCGAGCCGCGGTCTCGCTGGACTCAGGCGTATTCACGTCGCGCCTCTTCCGGAGCCAATGGGAAGCCGAGCTTGCGCCTGCTTTCCAGGTAAGCTTCCGCGACCGCCCGGGCCAGGGCGCGAACGCGCAGGATGAATCGTTGCCGCTCGGTTACCGAGATCGCCTTGCGTGCGTCCAGCAGGTTGAAGTAATGGGAGGCCTTCAGCACCTGCTCGTATGCCGGCAATGCCAGGTTCCGATTGAGCAGTTCCCTGCATTGGCTTTCGCAATCGTCGAAGTAGCCGAACAGTTTCCCGGTATCGGCGACTTCGAAATTGTAGGCGGACATCTCGATCTCGTTTTGCAGGAAGACGTCGCCGTAAGTCACCACGCCGTCGGGCCCGTCGCACCAGACGATGTCATAGACGCTGTCCACTTCCTGCAGGTACATGGCGATGCGTTCGATGCCGTAAGTGATTTCTCCGCTGACGGGAAAACATTCGAGTCCGCCGACTTGCTGAAAGTAGGTGAACTGGGTGATCTCCATGCCGTCGAGCCAGACTTCCCAGCCGAGTCCCCAGGCGCCAAGTGTCGGCGACTCCCAGTTGTCTTCGACGAAACGCACATCGTGTACGGCCGGATCGATGCCGAGGGAGGCGAGGGATTTGAGATATAGTTGCTGAATATCCTTCGGCGAAGGCTTCAGGATCACCTGGTACTGGTAATAATGCTGCAGCCGATTGGGGTTTTCGCCATAGCGGCCATCGCCGGGCCGCCGGCTGGGCTGCACGTAGGCGCAATTCCAGCTTTCCGGGCCGATGGCGCGCAGAAAGGTGGCGGGATGGAAGGTGCCGGCGCCTACCTCCATGTCCAGGGGCTGCAATATGACGCAGCCTTCGCCGGACCAGAACTGCTGCAAGGCGAGGATCAGTCCCTGGAAGGTTTTCAGGTCGGCGGAGGGGCTCACGGCAGAATCGGGGGCGGCTACAAGAAAGGCCGCGATTATCCTAGAATTTCGGTGCTTTATCCATATTGGGGCTCTGGGTGTGGGGCTTCGATACGTCGTTGTCGTGTGGGCGTAATACAGCGGACGCCGTAAACACATCCATGTGGGCTTCGGGCTCGGCATCCTGCCTCGCACGCCCGCTGTATTACGCCCACACGACAACGACTCAGGCCTTGGGATTCCCGGCGAGCAATGGCCTCGATGTTGCGGCTTCGATTCGAATAAGGACAACTGCGATCATTAAAATTCTGTTTTTTCGAATTTTCCTGGTGCTCACTGCGTACTTGCCCCTGCGGTTGCTGCACGGATTGTCGGGACCGCTGAGCACGCTGTTGGTGCGCTTGCCGGGTCGTGCGGGGCGCACCACTTTGCGCAATTTGAGGGTTTGTTTTCCGGAACTTGACGAGGCGGGGGTTCGCGATCTTGCGCGAGCCAGTTTGCGCCATTCGTTGTGCGCCCTGTTTGAAATGGGGCGTGCATGGGTTTGGCCTATGCCGCGGATGGTTGAGCTGATTCGGGAAGCGGAAGGCGTCGACGAGTTTCGCAGTGCGGTTGCTGCCGGCGATGGAGTCATTTTGCTTGCGCCGCACCTTGGAAACTGGGAAATATTCGGAATATCAATGTGTTATGGCGCTCCCGCGCATTTTTTGTACATGCCGCCTGACTATCCAGCGCTCGACCGACTGATGCTGCGCAGCCGCGCCCGGGGCGGACTGCGCATGGCCGCCGGCGGACGGGAGGGCGTCAGTAAGCTGTTGCAAGCCTTGCGCGCGGGCGAGTTGGTCGGAATCTTGCCGGACCAGGTGCCGGCCGACGGCAGCGGCGTATTCGCACCCTTCTTCGCCCAGCCGGCCTACACGATGACTCTCGCCTGCAAGCTGGCGCAGCGCTCTGGCGTACGAGTTTTCTGCGGCTACGCCAAGCGCCTGCCTGCCGGCGCCGGATTTCACGCCATCGTCCGGGAACTTGACCTGCACCGCGAAAATCTCGACGAATCCGTTACAGCCATGAACCACGCCATCGAAGAAATGGTTCGCGAATGCCCCGAACAATATCAGTGGGAATACAAACGCTTCCGCCGCCAACCCGACGACATTGAGTTCTATACCGCCTAGCGGCGCCAGAACATCGGTGTGAACAGCGCCAGCAGGGTGAAGACTTCGAGTCTGCCGAGGAGCATGGCGACGCAGAGGATCCACTTGGCCGCGATGGGGAGGGTTCCGTAGGTCGCCGAGACTCCTTCGAGTCCCGGGCCCAGGTTGTTGATGCAGGCGCCGACCGCGCTGAAGGCTGTGATGATTTCGACCCCGGAAGCGAGCAGCGCCAGCAACATCAGCATGAAAACCATGACGTAGACGGCGAAGAATCCCCAGACCGATTCGATGACCCGGTCCGGGACGCGTTTGGCGCCCAGCTTGATCGGAATCACGGCCTTGGGATGAATCAGCCGCTGCACCTCGCGAAAACCCTGCTTGAAGATGAGCAGGATGCGAATCACCTTGATCCCGCCGCCGGTCGAACCGGCGCAGGCGCCGATGATCGCCGCATATAGCAACATGTACGGCAGGAACAGCGGCCAGGAATTGAAATCGGCGGTCACGTAGCCGGTAGTGGTGGCGATCGAAACCACCTGGAACAGTCCCCGGATGAACGCTTCGAAGAAACTCTCGTATGTCGCGGTCAGATAGAGAATGCCGATCGCGGCGACCGACAGCGAAGCGAGAATGAACGCATAGAATCGGAATTCGGGATCCGCCAGGTAATGCCTCACCGAACGGCGCTGCCAGGCCGTGAAATGCAAGGCGAAGTTTACTCCCGCGATCACCATGAAAACGATCGCTACCAGGTCGACAGCGGGGTTGTCGAAGAAGCCTATGCTGGCGTCGTGAGTGGAAAAACCGCCGATCGCCACCGTTGTGAATGCGTGACTGATGGCGTCGAAAAGATCCATGCCCACTGCCCAATAGGCCAGCGCGCAAGCCACCGTCAGCGACAGATAGATGTACCACAAGGCCTTCGCGGTTTCGGCCAGCCGCGGCACGAGCTTGTTGTCCTTCATCGGCCCCGGGGTTTCCGCCTGGTAGAGTTGCATGCCGCCGATGCCGAGCATGGGCAGCAGGGCCATGGCCAGGACGATGATGCCCATGCCGCCCATCCATTGCAGCAATTGCCTGTAGAACAGGATCGACCGGGGCAACTCGTCGAGACCCACGATCACCGTTGCCCCGGTGGTCGTCAGTCCCGACAGGGATTCGAAAACTGCATCGGTCAGACTCAGGTCGAGCGCCAGCAGCAGGGGCAGACAGCCAGCGACGCCAAGTACGCTCCAGAACAGGGTGACCACGAGAAAGCCGTCGCGAATGGTCAATTCGCTGCGCGTGCGCGCGGTCAGTCCCCACATTGCCAGCCCCAGCAGAAACAGGGTCAGCAAGGTAGTGAAGAACACATCGAGCATGCCGTCGCGATAAATCAGGGACACCACCATCGGCGGCAGGGTCCCCAGCAGACTGAACAGCATCAACAGGATGCCGAGCAGCTTGGTGATCATGAAGGGGTGCATGACGTGTCAGAAATGCGCGAAGCCCGCGCCGAACAGGCGCTCGACGAGAACGACGTGCTTGCGGTCCACCAGGAACAGGATGACGTGATCGCCGGATTCGACCCTGGTGTCGTCGTGAGCGATCAGAACCTCGTCGTCCCGGACGACCGCGCCGGCGGTAATGCCATCGGGAAGATTCAGTTCTCGCAATTCGCGCCCGATCACCCGGGAGGAGGCGACATCGCCATGAACGACCGCCTCTATCGCTTCGGCGGCGCCGCGGCGCAATGAGTGCACGTTGGCGAAATCCGCCCGCCGCACCTTGGTCAATACGCTGCCGATGGTGGCCTGCTGCGGAGATATCGCGATATCGATTTCGCCGCCCTGGATCAGATCGACATAATCGGGATTGTTGATCAGCGCCATCACCTTCTTGGCGCCGAGCCGCTTGGCCATCATGCACGACATGATGTTGGCCTCGTCGTCATTGGTCAGTGCGACGAAAACGTCGGCGTCCTCGATGTTCTCGCTGATGAGCAGTTCCCGGTCCGAAGCTTCGCCCTGCAAGACCAGGGTGCGGCCGAGTTGCCCCGTCAGAAAATCGCAGCGCGCCTCGTCGCGTTCGACCAGCTTGACCTTGTAGCGCGACTCGAGTTGCCGCGCGAGCCGCAGACCGATGTTGCCGCCGCCGGCGATGAAAACACGGCGATATGGCCGGTCCATGCGGCGAACTTCGGCGATGCAGGCGCGGATGTCTTCCTGGGCGGCGACGAAGAAGACTTCGTCTTCCGCCTCGATCACGGTCGATCCTTCGGGCACGACCGGCCGGTCCTTGCGAAAAATCGCCGCCACCCGGGTATCGATCGAAGGCATGTGCTGGCGCAGCAGGCGAATTTCCTGGCCGACCAGGGGCCCGCCGTACACTGCCTTCACGCCGACGAGTTGCACCTTGCCACCGGCGAAGTCGAGCACCTGCAATGCGCCGGGCAGGTCGATCAGACGCTGGATGTTGTCCGAGACGATCATTTCCGGACAGATCGGCGTGTCCACCGCGATGCCCTGCTTGCCGAACAACTCGTCGCTGGAATTGATGAACGAGGAAGAATGCACCCGGCAGATCTTCTTCGGCGTGCGATATAGCGAATAGGCAACGCGGCAGGCCACCATGTTCAATTCGTCGTTTTCCGAGACGGCGATCAGCAGGTCGGCGTCTTCGACTCCGGCCTGTTCGAGCACATCGGGATGGGAGCCGCGGCCGCTGACGACCTGGATGTCCATGCCCTGCTTCAATCCTTCGAGCCGCGCCGCGTCGCTGTCGACCAGGGTCACGTCGTTTGACTCTGTCGACAGGGTGCTGGCCAGGCTGATGCCTACCGGGTTCGCGCCGAGAACGATTATTTTCATGTCAAAGTACCGCGCCGGAATGCGCGCCCGCCATGGCGGAATTCAGCTCTTTCCGAGCAAACAGTAATAGAAACCGTCCGGGCCATTCGGGCCGCCTGGGAGCAACTGTTTTCCATGAGCGCATTCTATTCCCCAATCGGCAGTGATGGGCACTGTTTTAGCGTCGCTGGCCGCGGCGAGGAAGCGCGAGATGACATCTTCGTTTTCCCGGCGCAACACCGAACAAGTCGTATAAAGCAGGCGGCCTCCCGGTTTCAGGCATTGCCAGAGAGCCTGAAGCAGGCCGAATTGGGCGTCGCCATGACTGTCGACATCGCCCGGGCGCAACAATAACTTGATATCGGGATGCCGGCGGATGACGCCGGTGGCGGAGCAGGGCGCATCGAGCAGAATACGATCGAATCCGCTGCCGTCCCACCAGGCGGACAGTTCGGCGGCGTCGGCGACGGCAAGTTCGGCGTCGAGCCCGAGGCGCTTGAGATTCTCCCGGATCATCTCGCTGCGTGGCGCGTTGCGGTCGAGCGCGAGGATTGAGGCCGCCTCGGGCTGAAATTCCAGCAGGTGACAGGTCTTGCCGCCGGGGGCGGCGCAGGCGTCGAGCAAGCGCGCGCCCGGTTCGGGTCGCAGTACCGCAGGCACGAGTTGCGAAGCTTCGTCCTGCACGCTGAGGTGGCCATCGGCAAATCCCGGGATCTCGTTGACCGGCCGCGGTTTGGCCAGGTAAATCGCCGATTGCGCGAACTCGCCGGCGACGCAGTCGAGTCCCGCCTGTTGTAATTGCGCCATGGCTTCCTCGCGGGAAGTCCTGAGCCTGTTGACTCGCAAACTCATGGGCGGGCGTCCGTTGTTTTCTTCGAGTACGGACTGCCAGTCTTCCGGCCAGTCGTTGTGGATGGCGCCCAGAAGCCAGGCCGGATGGTTCAGGCGGATTGTTTCAGGCTGCCGCGCGAGCGCTTCCTCGAGATCGGATTGCCGGCGCTGGTAGTTGCGCAATACGGCATTGGCCAGGGGCTTCGACCATTGCTTGCGTAATTGTCCTGCAGCCTTGACAGTCTGATCGATTACCGCGTAGTCGGGCACGGCAAGTTCGCGTAATTGATACAAGGCGCTGAGCAGCAGGTATTTCAGGTCCGAATCGCGCTCGCGCAATGGCCGCTCGAGCAGTTGTCCGAGCAGGAAGTCGAGCGTCTCGTGATGTCGGCATACGCCGAAACTGATCTCCTGCAACAGCCCGTATTCAGGCGATTGCCGGTGAGGCTGCAAGTGTTCGCCAAGCGAGCCGCGATGCTCCGCGAGGCGGGAAAGGATGCGAGCGGCCCTGGCGCGGATATCCATGGCGTTCAGCCGGACTTTGCTTCGCGGAAGCTTGTGCGCATTTTTGCGCCCTTGACGAACGGGGTGG
Organism: uncultured Pseudohongiella sp.; assembly: GCA_964622925.1. Classification (GTDB taxonomy): domain Bacteria; phylum Pseudomonadota; class Gammaproteobacteria; order Pseudomonadales; family Pseudohongiellaceae; genus UBA9145. Next base: position 16,036 of record CAZUSL010000030.1, read on the forward strand.
AAGGTGAGTTGAGCAGGGCGCAGACCGGAACCGCGGTCTTGCCGGGCATTTGCACGATTTCGATTCTGATTGCGCCTCTGCCGCAAGCGACGAGCAGCCCCGTCTTGCCGGCTCCAATAATGACGCCCGGCGTTTCGGAATGCTCGCGGGCCTCCGGCATTGCGCGCAATATGCGAACCCGTTGTTCCCCGATGAATGCAAAAGCAGGCGCGCGGCCGATGCCGGCCCGCACTTGCCGGCCGATGTGTTCGGCGGACGCGGTCCAGTCGATCGTTGCATCGGCCTTGTCGAGCTTGTTCGCGTAGCTGGCCAGACTGTCATCCTGCCTTGTGGCCCCGGACAGCAATTCCGGCAGGTTCTCCAGGCTATGCAGCAAGGCTGCCTGGCCTGCCTCGACGAGCCTGGCCTCCAGAATCTCGCGGTCGTCGTTTTGTGTGATTTCGACTTCGTGTCGATGAAGGATATCGCCGGTATCGAGCCCCTCGTCCATGCGCATGATGGTGATGCCGGTAACGCGGTCTCCGGCGAGCAGGGCGCGTTCGATCGGCGCCGCGCCGCGCCAGCGCGGGAGCAGCGAGGCATGCACGTTCACGCAGCCGTAGCGGGGAATTTCGAGAATCGACGCCGGCAGAATCAGTCCGTATGCGGCGACCACGAGCACATCGGATTCGTATGAAGCCAGCAGTCGCGCGGCTTCGTCACCGCGCAGGCCGGCCGGCTTGTGCAGCGGTAGTCCATGAACTTCCGCCAGCACGGAGACCGCGCTCGGCGTCAGTTTGCGGCCGCGTCCCGCGGGACGGTCCGGCTGGGTGAATACCGCGGCGATTTCGTGCGGAGAATCAAGCAGCGCCTGGAGATGCGCGGCCGCGAAGGCCGGCGTGCCGGCAAAACATAGTCG
>CAZUSL010000031.1:0-2331 GCA_964622925.1 uncultured Pseudohongiella sp.
AGGTCGCGCACGGCGTTGCGGTACTCGGTCTGATTGAGGCGATGAAAGGCCTCGATCCGTCCCGGATTCACCTCCAGCGCTGCAACGCGGTCGAGTTCGGCTTCCAGCCAGGCGCGAAAGCCGTCGTAACTCGCCTTGTCCGGACGCGGATTCTCAGGCGGCGGCATCACGCCAACCCGCAATTTGCGGACGACGTTTTCCCAAAGCGCGGGATTCTCCGACACATCGAAAACGTTCTCGGTGTCGAAAGTCAGGCCGACATCGCGAAGTTGCGCGAAGAGTTGCGATTCCCCCGGTGTTTCCGGCAGGTTGACGATCGCCTGGTTGTGGCAGGTCACGCAATAACGGTCGAGCAGCGCCCGCTGCGCGCTGGCGTCGCCCGCGGCGCCGGGCGCCTCCGCGGCCAGCAGCAAGCCGGATGCCGATACGCCTATGCCGAATGCAAGCGGTCTGATCATGTCCGATGGAACCCTTGCCATATCCGATCAAGAATAGCACCGCCTCATCAGATCATGAAGTAACAAAGTTCAACAAAGCCCGCCACTGAGCCGATTCCCGCGATTGGTCAACGCCGCCGGCAATCTGTAGTATTGCGCCGACAACCATAAACCTAGAGGAAGTATCCATGAAGAAGTTGTTTACCGTTGCAAGCGCCATGACGGCGTTGCTGTTTTCGTTTGCCGCTCATGCGCAGGACATACCCGAGACCATCACGGTTACGAGTTCCGTCTTCGAACATCACGGCATGGTCCCGCTGGCAAACTCCGCCTATGGAGACAACACGTCTATCGACCTGTCCTGGTCGAACCTGCCCGAAGGCACGGTGCAACTGGCGCTGATCTGCGACGATCCGGAAGTCGTCACGATCGGCATGATGGAGAATCCCTTCGTGCACTGGGTCGTATACAACATTCCCGCGAGCGCCTCGGGCCTCCCGGCGGGAATGGCGACCGATGCCGAAGTCATGGGCATTGACGGCCTCGAAGGCGCGATCAACGGCCACAACGGGCTCAACCGGCCCGGCTACTTCGGCCCGCGCCCGCCCGACAACGGCCATCTCCACGCCTATCACTTCCGGGTATACGCCATCGACGCCGATCTCGGCCTCGAACCCGGCCTGAACAAGGACCAGTTGCTCGAAGCCATCGACGGTCACGTCCTGGCCACCGGCATGCTGATGGGGCATTACCAGCACACGGAGTAACTTTGACTCGCCTTTCTTTTCCACATATGCTCGATACCCCCCTGAAACCGATGCTGGGAGTAAGAAAATGATTCGAAAGTCCGTTTCAAGCTTGATGTTCGCCGCGGCGCTTGCGATTTCCGCTTTCTCCGCACAGGTGCTGGCCCAGGCCACGGAGTCCGTGGAGCCATACAAGGTCGGCACCTTTGCGGTGAACGACACGCCGTTCGTCGGCCTCGTCGTACGTGACGACTCGCTGATTGTCGACCTGACTGCCGCGAACCGCGCCCTGCAGATGCAATGGCAATACAGCGATATGGACATGCCCGGGGATATGGTCGGGCTGATCGAGCAATACGAGTACGGCCTGAAATACCGGCTCTACGAACTCATGAACTGGCTGGTCGCGGAAGACCTGCTCAGCGGCGACACCGCCTATGTGCATCCGGTGGAATCCGTCGACATCCAGGCGCCGATCCAGTATCCCAGCAAGATCATGAACGCGGCGGTGAACTTCTATACCCACGCCTGCGAAGGTTGCACCCCGCAGCAACTGGCGGAACGCACCCGCCAACGCCAGGAGAACCGCGGCGTGCCGTACCTGTTCCTGAAGCCTACCCGCGGTGCGGTGATCGGCCACGGTGAAGACATCGTCATGCCTTTCGGCCGCGACGAGATCGAATACGAAGTGGAAATGGCGATTGTCTTCGGCAAGACCGGCAAATACATCTCGGCTACCCGCGCCTATGACCATGTATTCGGTTACATGGTAGCCATGGATGTCTCCGACCGCGGCGGTCGTCCGCCGGGCGGCTACGGATCGGGTCAGGACTGGTTCGTCGGCAAGGGCCACGACACCTTTGCGCCCCACGGTCCGTGGATCGTACCCAAGGAGTTCTATGGCGATCCGATGGAGCGCCTGCACCAGATAACCGTGATCGACGGCGTAACCGTGCAGGAAGCGCAGGCCGGAGACATGATCCACAACATCCCCGAACTGATTGAATACGCTTCGTCCCTGATTACCGTGTTCCCTGGCGATGTGCTGCAAAGCGGCACTTCCGGCGGCACCGGCGCCGGCCGCGTACAGCGCGCCACGGGTTCCGGCTATCTGGTAGATGGCGAGAACATCAGCGCGAGCATCGAGG
>CAZUSL010000032.1:0-28903 GCA_964622925.1 uncultured Pseudohongiella sp.
GGCACCAGCAAGGTCGTGGAAAACTGCGATCTGCCGCTTACGGCCCGCGGCGCGGTAAACGTACTGATCACCGACCTCGCCGTTTTCGAATTCGACGACGGCGGCATGACGCTGAGCGCATTGATGCCCGGCAGTTCGATCGAAGACGTGAAGCGGCATACGACCGCGAACTACCGAATCTCCGACAGCCTCGAAACCGCTGCCGCGCCGCGTTGACAAGCGCAAAGAGCGCCCACTAGTATCCCCGGACAATTGTCCGTCGATCCATAACGCGGGAGCAGAATGTCATGAATACCAGCCGCCTGAAGTTATTGCCAGCACTTGCGCTTTCCATTGTTTTTTCCGGCAACGGTCTCGCCCAGCAGAATTCGCTGTTGCCCGACTACCCCAACTCCTACGAGATCGTCCGGGATATCGTGAACATGCCCGATGGCCGCGTGATGGGTTCAAGCAACGCGGTCGACGTCGATTCCGAAGGCAATATCTGGCTGTTCGAGCGTTGCGGGATGAACAGTTGCTCCGATTCCGACGTGGACCCGATTCTGAAATTCAGCCCCGAAGGAGAGTTCCTGTTCAGTTTCGGCGCGGACATGTTCGTCTTTCCGCACGGCATCATCGTTGACGACGATGACAATCTCTGGATCGTCGACGCCGGCGTGGAAGACGGCGTCAAGGGCAACCAGATCTTCAAGTTCAACCAGCAGGGGGAAATCCTGATCGAACTGGGGCGGCCCGGCATTCGCGGCGATGGTCCCGACCTGTTCAACGAACCTTCCGACCTGGCGATCGGGCCGGACGGATCTATCTATATCGCCGACGGACACATCAACCCCGAGTCGAACCGCCGCATCGTGCACATGACCGCGGAAGGCGAGTTCATCGAGGCCTGGGGAGAGAAAGGCAGCGGGCCGCTTCAGTTCGAATGTCCCCACTCTCTCGCCGTGGATTCCGAGGGACGCATCTATGTCGGCGACCGCACCAACAACCGCTTGCAGGTGCTTTCACCGGACGGGGAACTGCTTGCCATCTGGACGCATTTCGGCAGGCCGAGCGAAGTGCGCATCCATAACGACACGCTATACGTCGTCGATTCGGAGTCACGGGCGGCGGAAGGCGAATACGGTTACAACCCGGGCTGGCATCGGGGCATCTACGTGGGCACCCTCGACGGCCTGATTACCGACTTCATTCCGGACCCGAGCCCGAGCGGCGGCACGAGTTTCCCCGAAGGCTTTTCGGTTGACGACAACGGCGTCATCTGGGGCGCCTCGGTAGGCGACCGCGAAGTTCTCAAGTTCACAAGGCAATAATTGCGCAAGGGAGAGCGCCAGTAATGCCCATGCCGGATTATTTCGAGGATTTTGAAGTCGGAGCAACGCAGAAATTCGGCCGGTATCACGTCACCAGGGAGGAAATCCTCGAGTTCGCCGCGAAATACGATCCGCAGCCGTTCCATCTCTCCGATGAAGCGGCCGCCAGGACCTTGTTCGGCAGTCTCTGCGCCTCCGGCTGGCATACCAGCGCCATGCTCATGAGCATGATCGTCGAGAACATGCGAGGTGGCAGCAAAGGCGCGCTCGGCTCCCCCGGCATCGACGAGATACGCTGGACCAAACCCGTCTTTCCGGGCGATACGCTACGTGTGGAATCGACGATTCTCGGCAAGAAGGAATCGCGCTCGCGCCCGGAAATCGGTACGGTTTACATGCAGAACAAGGTGTACAACCAGAACGACGAACTGGTGATGAGCAACAAGCCCATGGTCATGTTCAGAAAACGCAATCCGGGCTGATTTCGTTCACTCCCGGCGCAATTCCGGCAGGTCGCGGAACAACTCAAGCGCTTCGGGATTGGCAAGGGCGTCGGTATTCCTTACCGGCCGTCCATGCACCACGTTGCGCACTGCCAGTTCTACGATCTTGCCGCTCAAGGTTCGGGGAATGTCCGCCACGGGGACGATTACGGCCGGCACGTGGCGCGGCGTGGCGCCCGAACGAATCGTTTGCCGTATCCGCCGCTGCAATTCATCGCCGAACACAATTCCCTTTCTCAATACGACGAAAAGCACGACGCGCACATCGCCTTCCCATTCCTGGCCGATACAGATGCTGTCGATGATCTCATCGAGTTTTTCCACCTGCCGGTAGATCTCGGCTGTGCCGATGCGGACTCCGCCCGGATTGAGCACGGCGTCGGAACGGCCGTGGATGATGACCCCGCCATGTTCGGTCAATTCGCCGTAGTCGCCATGGGTCCACACATTGGGATAAGCATCGAAATAAGCGTCGAGATATTTCCGGTCGCCGGGATCGTTCCAGAAACCGATCGGCGCGCTCGGAAAAGGCCGCGCGCAAACCATCTCGCCTTTCTCGCCGATCACGGATTCGCCGTTCTCATTGCGGAATTCCACCGCCATTCCGAGCCCGAGGCATTGAATCTCGCCTTCACGGACCGGCAGGCACTCATTGCCGAGGACGAAACAGGAAACGATATCGGTTCCGCCGGATATGGAAGACAGGCAGACATCCTGTTTCACGTCACGGTAGACGTAGCGGAAACTCTCGTGGGAAAGCGGCGAACCGGTCGACAGGATGGTTCGCAGCGCGGAGAGTTCGTGAGTCTCGCGCGGCCTGAGATGTTCCTTTTCCAGGGCGGCGATGTATTTCGCGCTCGTGCCGAAGACCGTGATCCCCTCCTCCTGCGCCATGTCGAGCAAGGCGGACGGCGCAGGCCGGAAAGGCGAACCGTCGTAGAGTACAAGGGTCGCGCCGCTGGCGAGTCCGCTCACGAGCCAGTTCCACATCATCCAGCCGCAAGTGGTGAAATAGAAGAACACGTCTTCGGGGCCGAGTCCCACGTGCAGCCGGTGTTCCTTCAGATGCTGGATGAGCGTCCCGCCGGCGCCGTGGACGATGCATTTGGGCACGCCCGTGGTGCCCGACGAATACATGATGTAGAGTGGATGATCGAACGGAAGTTGTTCGAATTCGAGTTCGGGAGTGGTTTCCGCAAGCAGGTAGTCATCGAGCGATACGGCGTTGCGGATACGGGAAACGTCCGCATCGATGCCGGCGACAGGTACGACGACGATTCGCTCCAGGCTGTCGATGTTGCCGGCGATCTCCGCCACCCGCGGCAGACAATCGATCCGCTTGCCATTGTAGAAATAGCCGTCGCAGGCGATCAGCACCTTGGGGGATATCTGGCCGAATCGGTCCATGACCCCGGCGAATCCGAAATCCGGCGAACACGACGACCAGACCGCGCCGACGCTTGCGCAGGCCAACATGCCGATCAGGGTTTCGGGCACATTCGGCATGAAGGCCGCGACGCGGTCGCCGGGCGCTGTCCCGCCTGCCCGCAAGGCCGCCGCGAGTCGGCTGACCTGCTCATACAGTTGCGCATGACTCAGGCTGCGGCGTTCGCCGTTTTCAAGCCGGGCGATCACGGCGGTCCCGTCGTCCCGCCGCCGTAACAGGTTTTCCGCGTAGTTCAGCCGGGCGCCGCTGAACCATTTCGCGCCGGGAAACCTGTCGCCGTCAGTCAGTACCCGCTCCCAGGGCTCCGATGAGATAATTCCGCCGAATCGCCACACCTGTTCCCAGAAGATCTCCGGGTTTTCGATCGACCAGCGATGCAGTTCACCGTAATCGCGGAATCGCAGCCCGAGCTGATTTTCGACTTGCCGGGCAAATCCCTGCATCCCGCTTGCAGTAATGCGCGCGCTCGAAGGCCGCCAGAGTGGATCGCTCAATCTCTGTTTCCTGTTGCTCGATTACCGCCGCCCGCTCCCATCATCCGCAGGCTGGAAGCGACCGGTCTCCAGAAAGGCGAGCACCTGCTGCACAACCTGTTTTTCAATGAGCAATAGCGTGTGGGATTGGTCCACTACGAGAAAGTCCCGCATTTCTTCCAGCCGCGCACTTGTCAGGCTGACCCGACCGTCATTTGGTTCGGACAAGCGCCCGGATTGCAGGAAGACCGAGTCGAGGCCGGCGCGGGTGCCGGCGATAACGCCGATTTCCAGATCCACGGGGACGAGCTGCGACGGCAGGCTGCTGGCTTCCGTTCCCAATTGACGGGCTGCGGGCCCCAGCACCCGGAACCAGGAGTCGGCGCCGAATCGGTCGACCAATTCACTGCCCTGGTTGGGCGGACCAAGCATTACCATGCGGCTGCCCGCCGGAAGACCCCGGTCTTGCAGATACTGGCGAACCAGTATGCCCCCCAGCGAATGGGCCACGAAATGAACCGGCGCATCCGGCGGCGAGGCGCACTTCGTCAGCGCCTCGGCAACATGCGCCTCGGCGAGCGTCTCAATCGATTCCCCCCGCGAGGGATAGCCCTGGTTCACCGTGCGGTAGCCCGCAAGCTCCAGCGCGATTTGCAGCGGGACCATGGACAGCGGCGTGCGGCCGAGCCCGTGCAGCAGAATCACGCAAGTCTCCGATTCGTCGGTCTCTGGTTCAATGGATCGGGCGCCCGGCGAGGCCAGCAGCAAAATCGCCGCCAGCAAAGCGGCCATGACTTTCGATACCATTCTCACGCTACTGTCCTGCCCGTATGAAACGCGAGCCGTCATAATCGTTTATGCTCTCGGCTCGAATCAAGCCACTATCGACAAATCAGGCTACAAATCAGGAACACGCACATGGATTCATTTCAGGACAAAACCGCGCTGGTGACCGGCGCTTCATCGGGAATAGGCCTGGCGCTGACGCGAGAACTCGCCAAACGAGGCGCCCATCTCATCCTGTCCGCCAGATCCGGGGACAAGCTGGACGCCCTGGCGCAGGAGATTCGCGCGAGCGGCCGGGAGGCCGCGGTGTTCACGGCCGATCTGAGCGAACCGGGTTCGGCGAAGAAACTGTATGACGAGATCAATGCCGCCGGCCTGCAAGTCGACCTGCTTGTCAACAACGCCGGTTATGGCAGATGGGGAGACTTCCTGTCGTTCGACAGCGACGACTACCAGCGCATGATCCACCTCAACATCAATTCGCTGACGGAGCTGTGCCATCTCGCGATTCCCGACATGGTCGCCCGGGGCGGAGGCGGCGTAATCAACGTCGGCTCGACGGCCTCGTTCGTTCCGGTGCCGTTCTCGGCGGTCTATGGCGCCACCAAGGGCTATGTGATCATGCTCACCGAAGCCATTCGTTACGAGTACGCAGGCAAGGGCGTGAGGGTGATGACGCTTTGTCCGGGGGCCACGGCGTCGAATTTCGCCCATGTCGCCTCGGAGAGATCCTCGGAGGAACTGAAAAGCCTGAACGCGAAGATGGAACAGTCCAACAACATGGGACAAACCTGCGAGGAAGTCGCCATTGAAGGGCTCGACGCTTTTCTGCGCGACAAGGTCTGCGCCATCACGGGCAGATCCAACAGGATGACGATGTTTCTGCCGCGCATCCTGTCGAGAAAGCGGTCGTTAAAAATGGTCGGCGACATCTTCCGGCGGCGAACCGCCAACTGAAATGGCCGTAACCGCCTATCGCACGGCCCCGGTCGCGTCTCCCGACATGCCGCGGGGGATTCCTTACATCATCGTCAACGACATAACCGAGCGATTCAGTTTCTACGGTGTCCGCGCGATCCTCGTCATCTTCATGACGCAGTACCTGATGTCCGGCGACGGACAACTTGCGACAATGTCCGACGAAGAGGCGACCACCTGGTTCCATCTGTTCACCGCCACGGCTTACTTCCTTCCCTTCCTCGGCGCGATTCTTTCCGATGTCTACCTCGGCAAGTACCGCACGATCATCTTTCTCTCGCTCGTCTATTGCGCGGGACATCTGTCCCTGTCGCTCGACGACACCCGGGCCGGCCTGTTCCTCGGCCTGACCCTGATCGCCTTCGGCTCTGGCGGCATCAAGCCTTGCGTGGTCGCCAACGTGGGCGACCAGTTCGGCCGGACCAACCAGCACCTGATGTCGCGCGCCTACTCCTGGTACTACATGGGCATAAACGTCGGTTCGGCGACTTCTTCGCTGGCGACGCCCTGGCTGCTCGCCAATTACGGCGCGCCGGTCGCTTTCGGCGTACCGGGCTTCTTCATGGCCCTGGCGACCCTGGTGTTCTGGATGGGGCGCTACAGGTTCGTGCATATACCACCGGCGGGCAAAACCTGGCTCAAGGACATCGCCGGCCCCGAAGGCGTGCGCGTGGTCAAGCGGCTGGCGATCATTTATGTGCTGGTGGCGGCTTTCTGGTCGCTGTTCGACCAGATGGGCAGTTCCTGGGTCCTGCAGGCGGAAAACATGGACCGCATGCTGTTCGGTTACGAGGTGCTTTCGGGCCAGTTGCTGTCGGCGAATCCCTTCCTTGTCATCTTGCTGGTGCCGGTTTTCACCTACCTGGTCTATCCGGTCCTGGGCCGCTTCTTCACGGTGACCGCGAGCCGGAAAATGACCATGGGCATGTTTCTCGCCGTGACGCCATTTCTGGTAACGGCCTGGGTCGAAACGCAGATCGGCAACGGTGCGACGCCAAGCATCGCCTGGCAATTGCTCGCCTATCTGCTGCTGACTTCGGCCGAGGTTTTGCTCGTCATCACCTTCATGGAATTTTCCTACACCCAGGCGCCGCAAAGCATGAAGTCGCTCATCATGTCCTTTTTCTACCTGTCCATTTCGATGGGCAATCTGTTCACCGCCGGCGTGAATTACTTCATCCAGAATCCGGACGGCACGAGCAAACTCGAAGGCGCGATGTATCATCTGTTTTTCGCCGGCTTCATGGCGAGCGTGGCGCTGATCTTCGCGGTCTACATGATGTATTACAGGCACGAGAACATCGTGCAGGACGAAAGCGGACAATGAACAGGAACTTGCATGATTACTCCGGCGGCCGCGCCCTGTTCGAACGGGCCAACCGGGTGATTCCCAACGGCATTTCAGGGCACTTCAATCCGGCAGTGCAAAAACCCCCGGGGACTTATCCGTATTTTGTCCGGAGCGGCGAAGGCGCGCGCTTCCGGGACGTCGACGGCAATGAATACATCGACTTCATGTGCGCCTACGGCCCGATGATCCTCGGCTACGGGAATCCGGTGGTCGATGCGGCCTTCGAGGCGCAAATGAAACAGGCCGACACCTGCTCGCTTGCTTCGCCGGTCATGGTCGAACTCGCGGAATATCTCGTCGAACTGATTCCGGCGGCGGACTGGGCCACTTTCGCCAAGAACGGCGCCGACGCGACCAATATGGCGGTGTTGATCGCCCGTGCCGCAACCGGTCGCCAGCGCCTGATCGCGATCGAAGGCGGTTATCACGGTTCCTCGCCCTGGATGCAATCGGCCGAGGGCAGCGGCATCAATTCCGCCGACCACGAAAATGTCACGCGCATCCCCTGGAACGACATCGCGGCCTTGCGCCGGGTTCTGGACGAACACGAAGGCGAAGTCGCCGCCTTCATCGCTTCGCCCTATCACCATCCGGTTTTTCGCGACAACGAATTGCCCGCCGAAGGATACTGGCAGGAAGTGCATGGGCTATTGAATAAGCACGGCGTTGTGTCGATCTGCGACGATGTGCGCGCCGGCTTCCGCATCGACATGCGCGGTTCGAACGAGTATTTCGGCTATCGCCCCGACCTGATCTGCTATTGCAAGGCGATAGCCAACGGCTATCCGATCTCCGCGGTGGCAGGAGCGGATTCGCTGAAAGACGCCGCCAGCAAGGTCTTCCAGACAGGCAGTTTCTGGTTCTCGGCGGGGCCCATGGCGGCGGCGCTGGTCTGCCTGAAGGAACTCGCGCGGATCGATGCGCCCGCGCGGATTCTGGAAATCGGCCGCAAATTCACCGACGGATTGACAGGCATTGCCGCCGATCAGGGCCTGGTGCTGAAAGTGACCGGCATGCCTTCCATGCCATATTTGCGCATGGAACACGAAGCCGGCATCGAGTTTCACCAGAAGCTGTGCGGCGAATGCGCCCGGCGCGGCCTGTTCATGGCTTCTCATCACAATCTGTTTGTATCCGCTGCCCATTCCGCGCAGGATCTTGAGCAGGCTTTCGCTATATTTGATGAAGCGCTCGCAGCGGTACGCGTCGGGAGTTAGCCACTCCTGATTTGAACAATGGAGAACAGGAACATGTGGATTCGAACGATAAGCCTGCCGGTCATGATGATGTTGCTGGCTGCGGCCAACGCAGGCAACCTTGAGCCCAGCGCCGATGCGGATTCCCCTTCGGCAGGGGAAACGGAGGAAACGGTGCTCGTGGTATTCGAAACCGCCGCCGGGGACATCGAGGTTGCGCTCTTTCCGGATCGCGCGCCCCTTTCCGTGGCCCAATTCCTCGCCCATGTGGATGCCGGCGACTACGACGGCGCAAGCTTCTATCGCGTGACCCGCGAATCCGACGGTTCTTCAATCGACGTCGTGCAAGGCGGGCTGCTGTCCCAGGCGGTGCGAGACGGCAGCGAGGCCTACGCCGAGGGCTATCCGTCAGCAACGGCCGTGGCGCACGAGACCACGGATCAGACCGGCATTCCGAACGAGCGCGGCACGCTCGCCTTTGCCCGCCTGGATCCCGGCACCGCCGACACCGAGATTTTCTTTAACGTGCGCGACAATCCGGAACTCGACACGGGTTTCACCGAAGGCGGCCGCGACGGCTTTGGCTACGCAACCTTCGGCCGGGTGGCGGAGGGAATGGAAGTACTCGACGAGATCCAGCAAATGCCGAGCGACGCGCCTACTCCCATGGAAACGGTGCGTGGCCAGATCCTCGATCAACCGGTACTCATCCTACGCATCTACCGCAAGGAGCCCTGAGAATTCCCGATGAGGATTCCAAAAACCTTGCCGACATACATCGATATCAGGGAACCGAAAGACAAAATTCGGTATAAAGAGCGCTAATCATAAGGAACAAGAACTTGATCTTCCGGAAATTTGCGATTCTGGCCGTTGTTTTTGCGGCATCCGTCAGCGTGGCGCAGGCGCAGACCCTTCGCGGCTCAAGGGATTCCGTGCAGCGTCAATACGATATCGCCGTGCAGGACGGCTTCGTTTTCGTCGCCAGTGCCGGCGAAATACCGGGCCTGGTCGAAAGCGGTCAATTGCTGAGAGTCGTGGAAAACCGCAATTTGATCTTGCACGATGTTTCCAATCCCTATGCCAGACCCGCTGTCAAGTTGCTGCTCGACAGGCTCAGCGCGCAATATCGCAGGGCCTGCGGCGAACAGTTGACGGTCACTTCCCTGTTGCGGCCGCACAATCGGCAGCCGGCCAACGCGGCCTCGAATTCGGTGCATCCCGCTGGCATGGCGGTGGATCTTCGAATTCCCGACTCCGGCAGATGCCGCTCCTGGCTGGAACAGACCCTGTTGTCGCTTGAAGGCTCAGGCGTACTCGACGTAACCCGGGAACGCTGGCCGCCGCATTATCACGTCGCGGTTTTCACGACTCCATACCAGAATTATGTGGCCGCCCTCACGAACTCGAATCAGGAATATCGCGTACGCCGCGGCGACTCGCTCTGGGAAATCGCACAAACGATGGGAGTCTCCCTGGCGCAATTGCGAGCGGCGAATGGAATCTCGGGCGACCTCATCAACATCGGGCAACGGCTGCAGATTCCGGCAATCGCCTCGAACACGGCCGTCAGCGCCAGCACGACCATCGACAAGATCGAATACACGGTCCGCAGGGGCGATTCGCTCTGGCGGATCGCCAGGCGATACAATACCAGCGTGGCGCAGATCATGAGGCAAAACAACCTCAACAGCGACGTGCTGGAAGTCAATCAGGTTCTCCAGATAACTCCCGGCACCTCGAGCTGAGCCGACTGAAAACTAGCGGCGGCCACTCACTTACCGCTCCACCAACGCGAAAATTAACATTTTTCTTGCTAACTGCCATATATGTCGCCTAATATCCCTTTAGGTGACAAATATGTCTATTAAAACAAAATCCTTACGCGCTCAAAGATCCTTGCGTCAGTTGGGCAAAAATCTGAAGACGGCTCGACTGAAGCGCGGAATCGCCATTAGAGACTTCGCAGCCCGAGCCGGCGTTTCGGATCGTACCGTCATGCGCCTGGAAAAAGGCGAAGAGGGCGTCAGCGCCGGGACATTGGCCATGGCGCTGCTCGTCCTTGGCGAAATCGATCGCCTCGACGATCTTCTCGACCCGGCTTCGGACGATACCGCTCTGCTGCTGGACCGCGACACGCTGCCAAAGCGTATCGCGGGGAAGCGGCAGAAGCCCCCGGTTCAATCCGGAGGCGCGGGCCAGGATATTTCGAACCGCGATCCATCCAACGACGAAGGAGTTGGTTTCTAATGCCGGAAGCCATAGTCGCGCTCGGTCAGGCGAAACGCGTCGTCGGGCGGCTGCGATTCGAAAGCGATGGACGGCGACAGCATTCACGGTTCGAATACGATCCCGACTGGCTGGCAGCGCATGACCGATTCCAGCTTGCGCCGGGCTTGCCGCTCCAGACCGGCGGATTTTTTGCCTCCGGGAGAGAAGACCGGCGCAATGCCCTGAATGTCTGCTTCCAGGACGCGGCGCCGGATTCCTGGGGCCGGGCCTTGATGACACGCGCACTCGGCGGCGGTCTTACCGAGTTCGATTACCTGACATTGTGCGACGACCGAACCCGCCTCGGCGCATTGCGCTTCCTGGATGTCGACATGGCGCCGTTGTCACAATTGTCCGCGCCAGTGCCTCGGTTGATTGAACTTGAGAGACTCAGATCGCTTGCGCATCAATACGAGAGCGACCCGGATCGGGCGGGAGACGCCGTCCGCGAACTGGCGGGAGTGGCGGGCGCTTCGGGCGGAGCTCGGCCAAAAGCGAATGTCGAAGACAACGGACAACTATGGATCGCAAAATTCACGTCGCGCGAAGACCGGCGCGCCGTGGAGCGCGCCGAAGTCGCCACGCTGAAACTTGCCGCAAGCTGCGGTCTGCGCGTTCCGGAGGCCCGCATCGAGCTTGCCCGCAGCGACAGCCCGGTAGCGCTGATCCGCCGATTCGACCGCCGAGGCGATATCCGCATACCGTACATGTCGGCGCGGACGGCGCTTGACGCGCAAGACACGGAAGGCCGGTACTACACGGAAATCGCGGATGTCATTCGCCAGATTTCCAGCAAACCCCTCGACGACCTGCATGAACTCTGGCGCAGGATAGTGTTTACGATTCTTGTTTCGAACACCGATGATCACCTGAAGAATCACGGATTCATATATGCCGGCCGCGGGCGATGGCGTCTTTCCCCGGCTTTCGATATCAATCCCGCGCCAATGCGCCAGCGCGTATTGCAGACCGGCATCCTGGAAGGCGAGCCTTTTCAGGCGTCGCTCAGGCTTGCGCTTGAAGCGGCCGGACTATTCGACTTCGAGAAAGAGGATGCGAAACGGACGGTGTCCGAAATGGCTGTTTTTATTGACAAGGATTGGCGTAAAGCACTACGGACGGAGGGGGCGTCCGCCAGCGAGATCGAAGTATTCACCAGTGCGTTTCAGCACAAAGCCATGGAACAGGCCCTGACCCTATCGTAGTGGGCAACAAAGGGACACCACCCAATCAGTCAACCGCTTTCGATTCGGGCTGGATTTGCTTGGATTTGAGTTAATGGACTACACCTTGGGCTGATGTTGCTTGCTACGTGCAATCCAAGGGAGAAACCAAACTTGACTACACTGACCCAATGGGGCATAAAATTTCAGATTCGAAAGGAGAAGACATGAGTACTATTGGCGAAGATCTGATTCAATCCCTCAAGGAAGCGCTCGCCCATGCGAAAGGAGACGGTCCAGCGATTGTTTATGAATTCCCCACACCGCGGGAAGTGCGAGAACGGGTACGCCTCACCCAGGCGGAAATGGCTCCGCTTATGGGCATGAGTCTTTCGGGCTACCGAAAATGGGAACAGGGCGAGAGGAAGGTAAGCGGTCCGGCGACCAATTTGCTGCGGGTGATTGCCAATGAACCCGAAGCGGTCATCCGGGCCTTACAACCTCAAGGACATTGATGGGACACCCATGAGTGTTTCCGGGAGTAACTGATGAAACTCATACGCTATGTTGTCTTTTTCGCAGTTGCGGCAAGCATGTCAAATGTGGCAGCTCAGCGGCTGCCGGCTATTGATCCGGACGACTATACCGAAGAGCAGATGCAGGCTGCGGCGGACTTCGAGGCCGCGAGAAACCGCCCCATCAGTGGGCCTTTCGTACTCATGATGCATAGTCCCGCAGTCATGAGCCGGGCGCGGGCGTTCGGAGATTACCTGCGCTACAACTCGGCGGTCGGCAATAACCTGAGCGAACTGGCGATACTGATTACGGCGCGCGAATGGACGCAGGATTACGAGTGGTACGCGCACTATCCGATTGCGCTTGAAGTCGGCATCGACAGGGAAATCGCCGATGCCATCGCGGAAGGCCGCCGTCCGGCTGGAATGAGCGAAGACGAAGAAATCGTTTACGACTTTTTCATTGAACTTCACC
Source organism: uncultured Pseudohongiella sp. (assembly GCA_964622925.1). Classification (GTDB taxonomy): domain Bacteria; phylum Pseudomonadota; class Gammaproteobacteria; order Pseudomonadales; family Pseudohongiellaceae; genus UBA9145. The sequence goes on from CAZUSL010000032.1 coordinate 12,469, forward strand.
GCAATCGCCGTGTCAGCGACGTGACTTTCCAGCGCGCGCTGGATCGATTCGGGAGCAAGGGCGTGATCGATCTGACCGGCATCAACGGTTACTACACGTTCCTGGCCATGCAGATGAACATGGCGCAGTTTCCCATCCCCGAAGATGCAGTGAAACTGCCGCGTTTCCCTGACTGATCAGCAACAGGAAAGCGTGTGCGCAGCGACAATTAGGATGAGAAAGCCCGCAGCGTGCGTGATGACAGGGCCAACAGGCACAGTCCGCCCAGAATCATCAGCCAATGCAAGCGAAACAGGACATTCCGCACGCCAGCCAGATTGTCTGCGCTTGATCCGCCGAGGGATCCGGGCAGCAAGTCTCGAACTACCGGCTGATTCAATATATCGATCAGTCTTTCGGTATCAGGATAAGAGACCTCGTAAATTGAAAAGCCGGCGAACACTTCCCTGTTACCGGTTTCCAGATATTCCGTTATCAACGATTGCGCGGTCAGGCTTTCGGCCTTGCGCCCGGGCAGGCCTTCCGAAAGCGATTCAAAGGCGGTGGCCGACAAGCCCACGATGGCAATGAACGCCCAGACAAGCGCAAACGCCTTGACCGGTTTTGAAACCGAATTCCTCATGATGAAGACCAAGCTCATTCCGTTCAGCCAAATGCCCACAATCAATATTTCCCAATAGCGGTTGGGGACTGGAATATTCAATCCGCCCCTGAAATACCCCATCGCCAGAATCTGCAATGCGATAAATCCGCCTAGGGCGAGCAGGAATACCGGCACGCCCGAATGCCGCAAGGCTTTGATCAGGAGAAGAACGAAGGGGGCGTAAATGATCAAACCAACCCAATGTTCGAGTCGGATGGGCCAGTAAAGCGCGTGAAAGACAGTCACGAAGAAGTCTTTTAAATTTCCCGCTTGGTATGCGTCACCTGCGGTCGTGTCCGGCAGTGTCCAGACAAAAACAACGAATGTGGTGCTGCAGATGGCTATGTGCCATAGCTTTCCTCTGGAAATGAAACGATGGGACAGGGCATTTATTGTCAATGCGAAGACAAAAGCAGGAAGTAAAAGCGCACCCGGCGTCATGGACAACATCGCCAAAGCTGCAAAAGAGTATCCAGCCGTGTATCTGGACGATGAAAAGTGCTTGAGCGCCAATATCGAAAACAGCAGCATGAAATAAAACTGAGTCTGAAAAGCGACCAGAATCGAAAGCCAGGAAAATGGAACGGCGAAGAGAATGATTGTCGCGACAACGGTCGGAGTTCGATACGGACCGTCAGTTCGTTGCACAACAAAACCCGCGAGCACCGCGCAAATCAGCGCATGCAGCAGACCGTTCACAATCATCTGGAGTTGCGGATCCCAGCCGCCGTTCAAGACATACAAACCAAGTGAGGTCAACCGCGTCAGGATCAGCCGATGTCCGAAATGCGGCGCGGAAATTTCACCGAATCCCAGATTTCTTTGTTCAAAGAGCCGGTAAAGCCAGTCCGCCTCGGCATCCCACTCGTCAGTGTATGGAATCGAAGAGCCGAATATATCGACCGTGGCCAGCATGGCGCCAAAGACGATCAGGAAGGCGCTTGCCACGTATCGGCCTGGCAACACCTGTAAAACAATCGTTTTCAATCTTGGCAGCAATTGCGGGTTAACTGGATAGACTCAGTTCGACAAGTCTGACACCAGGCGGTCGTAGCCGAACGCTGCCTTGGCTTTTTGATACATCGGGTCCGGCTCGTCTTCTCCGAGCATCAGGTCCGAAGCGATCAGCCCATAAGCCAGGGCGCCCTTCGCGCCGACTCCGGACAGGCCGGCGACCACTACAAGATTCGGGTCGGGTTCTCCAAGGTCATTCCGCACGCGGGTTACATAGGGAAATTCATTCTCGGTCAATGAATAGACACAGGAATAGCCATGCACATAACTCAGGTCCTCGTCGCCGATCTCCAGATCGAGCAAACTCAAGTGCCTTGATGTGCTTTCCCGGCTCCACCGAATTTCGGCTTCCGTGAGTTCCTCCTGCCATACGGAATCGAGGTCGCTTATGTCGGAGCGTTGGAAATGCCCGCCAATCTTTATGATCGGTGAGCCCTGCGGAGTCTGCCCCTCGAGCATGGTGAAAAAGCTCCCTTCCGGGGTTGGATCGGTACTGTTTATGGCAGGGTACAGATCGCTGAAGCGCTGTTTATCCGCCTCCGCCCATGAATGGTAGATCTCCGGATCTATTGCGAAGAAAGCCAGAAATACTCGTTGGGGATTGATAAGCGAATCGAAATACGGCGCTACGTTTTCCAGCAGGCGGCCGGTATACGGGCCGGCGGCGCTGACTACTTTCCCTGCACGCAAACGTCTGCTTGCGCCTGTTTCGGTATTCGTCACCAGCAGACTGTAGCCGTTGCCGTCTCTCGTTAGCTCATCAACCTGGTTCCGGTATTGCACACTCCCTTGCAGGAATTTTGTGGCCTTATGCAAGTACGCAATCAGCGCCTGGGGATTTATCGTTCCCGAATGCTCCTTGTATTCCCTCCACATGATTGTGTCAGGAGACATTGCGAGATCGAACAACTCATCGGCTTCTTGCGGCGTCCTGGCGTACTCGTACCGGTCAACCTGATTCTGTTGAATACTTTCGATCCGGGACGCATGGGTGCGATGGCGAACGTAACTTACGGGCGAGGTCGTGTAGATATCGTTCATCGAGTGACCGGGTTCATGGCTGTTCAGGAACGCGATCAGTTCCTCAACCTCGGCCACGGTCCGGTTATGCATGTACGACCAGATATCGCCTTCGCCTCCCAGACTTCGTGCGATTCTGGCCTCACCCAGGCTGGACCCTTCCGTGTATTCGGAAGCCTGTTTTTCGAGCAACAGCACGTTTTGTCCCGCCCTGGCGAGTTGCCAGGCCGTGCTGCTCCCCATGAGCCCTCCACCGATGACGATTACATCGTAGTCTTCAACTTCCTGTTGACAGGCCGCCAGGGCGAAGATGGCGCCTGATGCCGCGAGCAATCTGACCGCGCGGCATAATCGATGGAGAGCGATCACAGGGGCAATCCCTGCTTTGCTACTTCCTGTAAAGCACGGTGAACTGGCTGGTCTGTCCACGTATTGACGGCGAGAACACCCCCTCGGTCAGCGGGTCGTCCGGGTTCTTCAACACATCCGAGCTGTCAGCAACGGAAAGCCCCGCCTCTTCGGCCATTTGCGTAACCAGGCTTTCTTCGATGCGATGCAAGGTGTCGCCTGCTTCCCACCCTGAACCGTCCGGCGCTATATGGTCGTTCGCGAGAAACACGCCGCCGGGTTTCAATACGCGCGCGATCTCGCTGAAGCTGCCGGCGATGTCGCCCAGGCTGTTGCCGTCAGGCGCGAATCCCAGTTCGTGCGGACCCAGAATCCAGGTGACCATGTCGATGGATTCATCCGCGGCGTCCAATTCGTCGAAATTGGTGATGCTGACCCGCACGTTGGCGAGTCGATCGTCCGCCGTGCGTATATCTATGCCGTCTCCGACGAAACCCATGAGACCCGGCGGGTGCTGCATGATTACACTGCCATCGGGGCCTACCGCGCGACTCAGAATCTCCGTGTAGTAGCCGCCGCCGGCTTCCAGTTCGAGAACGGCCATGCCCGTCTCAAGTCCGGCAAATGCGAGCACTTCCGCCGGCTTGCGGCGTTCGTCGTCAGCAGCTTCCTCGGCAGGCCGGTCAGGATGAGCCAGCGCCGCGGCCACGTCGGCCTCGGCGCCGAGAGCGGCCCCGCTCGCGAACGTCAGCGCCGCAAGCGAAAAACCGCTGAACAGATTCAGCAAGCAAACTTTCAATCGAATCATGTTGAAATCCTCCCTATTAAAGAACCGATGTTAACAGAATAGCGCCCAGGAACCTGCACGGCCTAAGTCGCCGTCAGGTGTGCGGCGTGCAGCGGGCGTGCGAGGCAGGATGCCGTGCCCGAAGCCTACAGGGAAGTATTTACGGCGTCCGCTGCACGCTGCACACCTGACGGCGACGGATCGAAGCCACAATGATAGGCTAGGCGCATGTTTAGCTGGCTTGAAACCACCGCGGTCGCAAATTGGGTGGCGCTTTCCCTCTGGGCTTACCCGGCCCTGCTTAGCCTGCATATCGTCGGACTGGCGATCGTCGTCGGCATCTTCATCACGCGCGACCTGCGCCTCGCAGGCATTGTCCGGGGCGTCGACCCGCGCATGTTCGCCAATCTCGCGCCGCTGGCATGGTTCGGTTTTGCCGTCAATCTCGTCTCCGGCGTGCTGCTGTTCACTTCCCAGGCAACGGTCTTCGCGACAAACCCGCCTTTTCTGATCAAGATCAGTTGCATCGTTGCGGGCATGGCGCTGGCCCGGGTCATCCACAGGCGCTTGCGGCAGCAATCGGTCTCTTCGTTGCAATACATGTCGGTGCTGTCCGACGAAACATCCTTGCGTCCGCTTGCCTTGCTTTCGCTGACAATCTGGATCGGGGCCATCGGCGCCGGCAGGCTGATCGCGTACTTCTGAAGCTCATGTTTCAATCCTTCGTCACCAGCATCGCCGACAGCGGCCTGAACCGATGGATCGCGGAGACTTACTGGTTATGGCCGGTGCTGGAAATCATTCATTTCATCGGCCTGAGCATCATGCTCGGCGCATTGCTGATCATCGACGCGCGCCTGTTGGGAATGCTCCGAACTTACGACACGCAATCCATCAAGAGGCTGGTGCCGCTGGTCTGGTTCGGGTTCTGCATCAACCTGGCGAGCGGGACGATGTTTTTTGTCGGCGACCCGATGCGCTACTCGATCAACATCGGATTCCAGTTGAAAATGCTGCTGATCCTGGTTGCAGGGCTTAACGTCGTGGTCTACCAGTTGCAGGTGCGGCCGCAACTGACCGGCTGGAACACGGTTTCAATGCCCACCATCGCCAGGCTTGTCGCCATCGCTTCGCTGGCGACGTGGGGAGGGGTGTTGCTGCTTGGAAGACTGATCCCTTACGTGGGTACGGGCTGACGCTAGTCGTAACGCGAAGGAAAGAAGCGAACCGCGCCGCGCGAGGCTTCGGGGTCGCAATCATAAGGCAGTAATTTGTAGCCTTCGGTCGCGGGAATCCAGCGCGCGGTATAGGAAGTCGGCTCTTCGAGGAACATCGGGTCTTCGACTTCCAGTGTGATCCAGAGGTCGTCGCCGTCGCGCCAGTAACGCTCCCGCACGATCTTCCGGGAGGACGACGGTATGCCGTTGTAGTCGTCGAAGCCGACGATGTCGAACACGAAGTTGGTCGTCGTCACGATCAGCGCGCCGTCTTCGTAATAACCCGTGGAGAAGCCCTGGACGCTGAATTCGTGCGGTTTCGGCCGGCGGCCGTCGAGCCAGACCGTGCGAAGCTGATCGTCCTTCTCGTAGCGGAACAGGACCCGGTCGGGCCATTGGGTAACTTCCATGTTGTACGGGTCATATTGAATGGCGGGCGAAGACGCGGGCTGGCAATCGTACTTGGGCGCGATGATTTCTTCCCAGACCTCCTGGTAGGCCAGCGCCCTTGCGTTGAGCCTGGGAAAATTCTCGTCGGTCCAGGGCATGTTCGGGCCGTTGATCGGACGCGCCCGCGGCGAGCCGTCCCAGACGCCGGTCAGATCGGGAATTTCGCCACTGCTTTCCTGGGCGTCGGTTCGGCTGACGCCCCAGACCGAGATCATCACGAGCGCAAGCGAGGCAAGCGCCAGTTTTCCCACCAGGGTCTTGCTTTGGAAAATCGGCTTCACTATTGCACGTCCTCTTCTTCGACTCTGCCGCCGGAAAGAATCGGACTGCCGTCTTCCCGCGTCATGCGCACGCAGCAAAGTCCGTAGCTGCCTTCCGCCCGCGATTTGCTGCCGGTCATCTTTACGACGGTGCCGGGAGTCAATGTATCGGGCGTCCAGCCGGTACGGCGCAGACTGATCGGCGCACCGAGTTCAACCTGCCATTCGATGATTTCACCGTCGGCATCGGGAACTTCGACATAGAGATAGGCATGGGGATTGCGGAACACGAAACGCGAAACGGTTCCCTGAATTTCGACCCGGTTTTCCGGATCGTAAAAAGGTCCGCTGGCATGGTGGGCCAGCACCGGGGCGAGAAACATACCCGCGCCTGCAAGACATGCGGTTGCGAACGCAGTGAAGAGCGCTTCCCTGCCGGGGAATATCGGCTTCATGGCTGGCCTCTATGTAGGTGTCGGGGTTCGATTATATGGTCAAACCTTGCCGAAATGGCAAGCGCGCGTTCCGGGCTAGTCCGGCAAGGCGAACACGAACAGGTTGGACCCCCTGCTCGGACGCAGTTCCGGGGCCAGGTTTGTCTGTGCAGATCCGGTGTTCACGGCAATGTACTGTTTGCCGTCCACGGCAAAGGAAATCGGATAGCCCGCTACCGGCGAACCGAGGTTGATCTCCCAGAGCACTTCGCCGGTCTCGTGATCGAAAGCGCGGAAGCGGCCGTCGGTGTCGCCGCCGAAAATCAGTCCGCCGCCGGTGGCGACCAGGGACATGACGCCGGCCCGCTGTTCATACAGCCAGCTTGTGGCGCCGGTTTCCGCCGAAATCGCCCGCACCGTGCCGACATTGTCGGTTCCGGGCGCAATCCGGTGCCGGTAAGCGATCGAATAGATTTCCAGTTGCTGGGGCACCCCATCGCCGGAGACGACTTCATTGGCCGATTCGCTGAAGACGTCGGTAGTGGCCATCATGTCGGCGCATGAATTGGTCAGCGGGTAGTACATGGCGTTCGTCAGCGGACTGTACGCGCCCGCCTCCCAGTCCTTGCCGCCCATGATGCTCGGACAGACAAATACGATCTGTTCCGATTCCCTGAAAATCACTTCCGGATTCTCGGTCACCGCGCCGGTGGCGCCGTCGATTTCGGTGATCACGTTCTGCTCAACCGTCGATGTGGCCCAGAGAAATTCGCCCGTCTCGCGGTCAAGAGTGTAGACCACCCCGGTCTTGCCCGGAATTCCGGTCATGACCTTGCGGACTTCGCCGGATCGCAGATCCGGATTGATCCATTGCACGGCTTCCGGATCCGGCGCCACGGAGGTCTCCACCAGCAGGCGCTCGAAGGGATGGTCGAGATCCCAATGATCGTTCATATGCTGGTAATACCAGCGGATATCACCGCTGTCGGCTTCCAGCGCCAGGGTCGAATTGTGGTAGAGATGGCGCAGATCCGTCCCGCCCAGAAAGAACTTGGGCGCCGGAGAAGTCACCGAGGTGCCGAGAAAGATGAGATCGAGTTCAGGATCGTAACTCGGGACCATCCAGGAGCCGACGTGCTGGCGCTGCTCATAAGGCACATCGCCCCAGGTCTCGTCGCCGGGCTCGCCGGGCCGGGGTATCAGGCGCATGCGCCACAACTCTGCTCCGTCCAGCGCGTCGTGAGCCGTGATGATGCAGGCCTCCGGCCCGCCCCAGGGACGGCAACTGCGCCCCGAGATCGCCTTGCCATCGGCAATGATGGGTCCGGCCGAATGCGTCGCCGAATTTTCCAGATAATCGAGAATCCGCGTTTCCCAGGCGACTTCCCCGGTGACGGCGTCAAGGGCAAAGATGAAATTGTCGTCGCTGGTGTTGATTATGTAGCGGTCGTAGATCGCCAGATTGCGATTATTCGCGGCATTGCCCCCCACCTGCTGGTAAAGCCCTTCCGGAATAGGACGTCGATACTCCCACAACAAATCGCCGCTGACCGCGTCCATCGCCTGGATCACATCGCGCGTTTGCGGAACGTAAAGCACGCCGCCGTATGCCAATGGCGTGATCTCGCCCGTGCCGGTATCGAGATCCCGCGTCCAGACCATGCGCAACTCGTCGACATTGCCGCGATCGATTTCATCGAGCGGACTGAAGCCCCAGGAATCCAGCGTCCGCCGAAACATCAGCCAGTCGCCATCGGCGGGGTTCTGCAACATTTCGTCAGTAACCGGTATAAAGTCCTCGGCAGCCTGCAGCGGCAGCAACGCCGGCGCGAGGCAAAACGCAACCGAGATTTGCAATGCGCGCTGAAGGCGCGGTGAGCGAAGCTTGGGAGTATCAGCCATTGGAATGCTCTCCAGCGTATTCGGAGTCATTGATAACAGAAAGTAGGGCCGCACCCAAGTTTGCTTGACCGGGCGCGCGGGGGCTAGTATGAAGACAATTCGAAGCGAACGAATCCGAACGCATGAAGACTCTTGTTCATTGCCTGCTAGTGTTTGGTCTCGTATTGACCGCCGGCCGCGCCATGGCGCATCACAGTTTCGCCGCGGAATTTTCCTATGAGTTGTTCGGAACCATGGAAGGCGAAGTCGTCGAAGTGCATTACGTCAACCCGCATACACGCATATTCGTAGCGGTAGTGAACGAAGACGGAGAAGAGGAAATCTGGGACGCCCAGTCCCATGCCGTCAGCGTCCTGCTTCGATCCGGCTGGCTGCGGGATACCGTCCGTGTCGGTGACAAGGTCGCGCTTGAGGGCTTCCTCGGGCTGGAAAACTCCCGCAAAGTGTGGATCAGCAAGATGACGCTCGAGGACGGCCAGGTCCTGACCTTGAGCGCGGGGAACTGAAAACAGGATGAAAACCGTACTCGAACGCTGTCTCACCGGACTCTGCCTGCTCGCGGCTGCCGGCATGGCGTCAGCCCAGGGCGTGCCGCTCCCGGTCGAATTGCTGCCGCTGGGGAAGGACATCGGAGTCAGTTCCGGGCAGACCGTAACGCCGGCGTACGAGGGATGGTACGTGGACGACGACGGCATGATCGCGCTGTCGTTCGGATACTACAATCGCAACACCGAAGAGATTCTCGAAATTCCCGTCGGCGACGCCAACCGGATCATCGGCGCCCCCGACGGCAATGCCGACCAGGGCCAGCCGACCCGGTTCGAAGTCGACCGTCATTGGGGCGTCTTCACCGTGAAGATTCCCGAAGGACATGACGAAGCGGTTGTCTGGCGGCTCGCAAACCAGGGCAAGACCTTCGACATCCGGGCCAACCTGCACGTCGACTACATCATCGACGCCATCGCCGGCGACGCCAACGGCAATTTTCCGCCGCTGATCAGGTTCGCCGAGGACGCGGAATGGGGCCACGGTCCCGCGGGGACGACCGCCGGCCCGCTTGAGGCCGAGGTCGGAGACCCGCTCGCATTGACGGCCTGGGTCGAGGACAGGGGAGAAGTGAATCCGCTGTTCGCCCAGTTTTTCGGCGGCGGTGGCGGGCCTCCCCCGGTTACCGTGACCTGGTTCAAACAGCAGGGAGCGGGCGAGGCCGCCTTCAGTGAAGCCAGCGCGAGAGTGCCCGCCGAAGGCGGCGCGGCGAATACGGAAGTTACATTCAGCGAGCCCGGCGAATACATATTGCGCGCCCGGGTTACCGAATTCACCGGTCCGGCGACCGCCGGCCACGCCCAATGCTGCTGGACCAATGGTTTTGTGAAGATAAACGTGAGTGAATAATCGCGGAGACGAATCGTTTCCGGGAGGACAATCGAATGAGCATGAAATTCGTGATCGACTGGCGCATCCCGGCGGCCTGCGCGGCGCTGGCGTTTCCCGCGTTCGCCCACGGCCAGCAGCCCAATATCCAGGAAAAAGCAACCTGGGCCGAAGACGTGTTGCCGATCTTCCAGGCGAAGTGCCAGGAATGTCATCGGCCCGATTCGATCGCGCCCATGTCATTGCTGACTTACGAACAGGTCAGCGCCTTCGCCCCGCTGATCCGCTACCGCGTGGAGAATCGGGTCATGCCGCCCTGGCATGTGAATCCGGATGTCGGCATCCAGGATTTCATCAATGAACGCGGCCTGACTCCCGAAGAACGCGAAACGATCCTGGCCTGGGTCGATCAGGGCGCGCCCCGGGGCGACATGAGCCTGGCGCCCGCGCCGCTCGAATTCGAAGAAGCCCTGGTCTGGCGCTTGCAGGAGCAGATGGGCTCGCCGCCGGACCTGGTCCTCGAATCCGAACCTTACGATTTGCCCGCGGTCACCCAGGACAAGTGGTTCCGGCCGCTCGTTCCCACCGGACTGACCGAAGAGAAATGGGTCAAGGCGATCGAGATTCGCCCCAAGGACGCGCAAACCCGGCAGGTGGTTCACCACGCGCTCGCCTTCCTGCTGCAAAACGAGACCGAGATGGTCGGTCTGCCCGAGGACGCGGACATCCCCCTGGGTCCGCGCCTGTTCATGGAATGGGCCGTCGGCAAGGCCGGCCAGATTTTCCGCCCCGATTCCGGCAAGTTGATGCTGCCGGATTCGCAGATCCTGTGGGAAGTCCACCTGCATGCCATGGGCGAACGCGTACCCAATGCGCAGGTCGAAATCGGCGTCTGGTTCCATGAGGAGCCGCCGCGGCATCGCACCATCCTGAGCATGCTCGACGCGCGCGGACCGCGCAGCCTCGACATCCCGCCCAATGAAATCGCGGTCACCCAGGGAACGTTCGTGCTCGCGGCACCGGCGCGGCTGGAGAATTTCCAGCCGCACATGCATATGCGCGGCAAGGCCATGTCGATGGAAGCGATCTATCCCGACGGCGACCGGGAAATGCTCGCGTTCGTCGACAATTTCCAGTGGAACTGGCAGATCAACTACGTTTTCGCCGAAGACGCCGCGCCGCTGGTGCCCAAGGGCACGATGATCATCACCACGGCCTGGCACGACAATACGGAAAACAATCCGTACAACCCGGATCCGACCCAATGGGTAGGCTGGGGCGACCGCACCGTGGACGAGATGGCCCACAACTGGGTCGATGTGACCTATCTTGGCCAGGAAGACTACGAACGGATGCTGGCGGAACGAAACGCGCGGCTTGCGCAGAAGCAGACGCAAAACCAGGCCGAATCGGAATAGATTCAGTCAAATGAGAATTCTTGCGTTCATCTCTTCGCTTTTTCTGGCCGTGGGCTGCCTGGCCCAGGTCGAGGGCGACTGGATGCTGACGCTCGACCACGATGCCGAGCGGCTTGGAATCATCAGCTTCGAGCGTGAACAGGGCGAACTGAAAGTTTATGTGGACAGTGGTCCGGTCGAATACACGCTGGACGGAAATCGGCTGGAAATGACCGTGGATTATCGCAACGCCGGCGGCAGGCTGCTCAGCAGAACGCTGAGCGGCACGATTGACGGCGACGTCATAACCGGAACACTGGTAGCCCCCCACGACGGCTCCACTGGAACCTGGCGAGCCGAGCCCAGGGTTCCCGATGAAGTTCTGCCCCCGGCGCCGGTGGATTTCAGCGGCATCTGGTCGCGAATCTCCGCCGGCATGGAAAAAGTGCATCTCGACTATACCGAGTCGGCGCAAGCCATGGTGGACGATTACTCCTATCTGGACGATCCCGGGCTGCGCTGCATTTCTCCCGCGCTCGTGCGGATTTCCGGCTGGCCCTATCCGATGGAGATCCTGCAGGACGATCGGCAAGTGACGATCCTCTACGAGAGCTTCCGCGAAGTGCGGCGGATTTTTCTCGACGGCCGCGATTTTCCCGAGGGCTTTCCGCTCAGCGCCATGGGCTATTCAATCGGCCACTGGGAAGGCAGTACCCTGGTCGTGGAGTCGTCCCTGCTGAAACCGGCCTTTGTCGACCAGGCGGGCCAGCCGATTTCGGAAAACGCCAGGGTCGTCGAACGCATTTCCATGAGCGAAGACGGTCAGAACCTGCGCAGCCTGCTGACATTGCACGATCCGGAAAACTATCGCCGTCCCATCGTTCGCTATCGGCAATGGCGCAAAACCCCGGACACGACAATTTTCGAGTACGACTGCGATTCCCTGCCGTTCTACCGCGGGCTCGAACTGGAAGGAAGACTCGACGAATTCTGGGAAAGGATGAGCCAACAACGCTGAAACCGGGCGGCCGCAACGCGCAAATTCCGGCCCGGAACTATCGATTCAAGAGGAAAAGTAATGTTTCAAAGACATTGGACTCGCTCGGCAATTCTGTTTTCCTTGATTGCCGCGTCGCAGGCGCTGGCGCAATCGGATGGCGGGAATCCGGAATTGCTGGCGGGCATGCGGCCTGTCACCGCCGAGATGCTGGCAAACCCGGGCGCAGGCGACTGGCTCATCTGGCGCAAGACTTACGACAGCCAGGGCTACAGCCCGCTTGACCAGATCAACACCGAAAACGTCGACCAACTGGTCGAAGCCTGGCGCACGCCGCTCGGACAAGGCTCAAGCATGGCGACGCCGCTGGTGCATGACGGCGTGATGTTCCTGGCCGATACCAACGATGCGGTGCTGGCGCTCGATGCGAGCAGCGGCGAGGAACTTTGGCGGTACGAGCACGCAACCGGCCCCGACGCGACCGCCGGACTGAACGGGAAGTTCGGCATCTCGATTTATGGGGAAACCATCATCGTGCCCACGCTGGATCTGCGCCTGCTCGCGCTGGACTTCCGCACCGGCGAGCCGGTCTGGGAGCGCGCCATCGCGGTTACCGCGGACAGCCCCAACCGCTATTCGCTGCGCGCCGCGCCACTGCTCGCCGATGGCGTGGTCGTCCAGGGAGTCACCGCGACGATGGTGCCCGAGGGCGGATTCATCGTCGGTTTAGACGCCGGCAGCGGCGAGGAACTGTGGCGATTCCAGACTGTTGCCGGGCCGGACGATCCCGGCGGACACACCTGGAACGATATTGCCGGTACGGAGCGCCAGGGAGGCTCGGTCTGGGTCACGGGCAGCTACGATCCGGAACTTGGCCTGGTCTTTTTCGGGCCGGCGCCCACCTACCATACCGCGCCATTGCTCGACCCGGTGGATATACAAGGCGTAAGCAACGACGCGCTGTACACGAATTCGACGATTGCCCTGCGGCCGCAAACCGGCGAGTTGGCGTGGCATTTCCAGCACGTGGCGAATGACCAGTGGGATCTGGATTGGTCTTACGAGCGGCAAATCATTGAAGTCGACGTAAACGGCTCGCCCCGCAAGGCCGTAATTACCGCGGGCAAAATGGCGCTTTACGACGCGCTTGACGCGGCCACGGGCGAGTACCTGTTCTCGATCGACCTGGGACTGCAGAATCTGGTCGCCTCGATCGACCCGCAAACCGGCGTGAAAACCATGAATGCGAACGCGCGGCCGAACGCCGAGAGCGCCGTTCTGATCTGCCCGCAACCCATCGGCGGGCGCAACTGGCTCGCGGCGTCAGTGAATCCCGAGAGCAACATGCTCTTTCTGCCGCTGGCCGAGACTTGCATGATGGGAGGGCCGACCGGAGGGGATTCCCAACTGCTCAGCACCGGCGCCGCCATTATGGGAGTGGCGCCCCCCGACAGCGACGGCAATATCGGCCGATTGCAGGCGATAAATCTCGAAACGCAAGAATTGGCCTGGAGTTTCCGCGAGTTCATGCCGCCCTCTTCGGCGGTACTCGCGACCGGTGGCGGCCTCGTCTTCGGCGGCGCCGTCGACCAGTCGTTCAAGGCCTTCGACCAGGCCGACGGCGAAGTGCTCTGGAGCACCGACCTTGGCGATATCGCCGCTTCGTTTCCGATCAGTTACAGCGTGGACGGAAAACAGCATATCGCCCTTGTGATCGGCCAGGCGGGCCTGCATGCCAGCGCCCTGATCGGTCACGCCATGCAGAATTCCGGCGGCGACATGTCCCGTTTCAGCGGACTCACGCGCGAGGGCCCGGCCCTGGTCGTTTTCGCGCTGCCCTGAACCTGGGCCGGCTGCGAGAAAACGGATGATCTCCCCTCTACAGCCTCTGGCGGCGACCTGGATCCTGGCGCTTCTTTGCCCGCTCGCCTTTGCGGCAGAGACGGGCTCGCGCGACGGCGGTGATTCCGCTTCTTTCAAGCCTTATCTGGGCGTAGGCGCGGCCGTGATCAGCCCCGAGAACGTACGCTTCATGGACGGCGCGGACTCAAGCAACGCCGCGCTCTACGGCAACGAAAACATTTACGATGCCGGAACGATCGAGGACGGCCCACAAGGGCGCGTCGCGGCGGGGATCCGCTTCAACTCCGCATTTCGCCTTCAACTCGAGTACAGTCTGACGCGGGACCTTGAGTACTCCGGCAATACGAACTATGACAACTCGGGTGAACGTCAACCGTCCACGGCAATGCTCGATACCCGGCATATTCTGGTCGCGGCGTTTCATGATTTCCCTTCGTGGGAATACGCCTCGGACCGCGTTGTGCGGCCATTCCTCGGCGTCGGCGCGGGATTCACCGAATATCGGCTGGGCAACTACAGGCAACGATTCCCCGACCCACCGAATCCGGACGGCCCGCTACGCCGCGGTCCCGGAGGCGAAATCCCGTATACCGCGCTGCCCCCGGGCAGCGACAGGAATTTCACTTACATGCTCACGGCAGGAATCGCGATTCCCGTTGGAGAAAACGTGGAACTCGACTTGAGTTACCGCTACGCCGACGCCGGCGAGTTCCACACCGATATCGGCGAAATCGAAATCGTGCGCTACCGCAGCAGCGGCGCACGCAGGGAAATCCCGGTCACGATCAACGAAACCTTCACCGATTACAGGACTCACTCCCTGTCCCTATCACTCAGATTTGAGTGGTAGTTTCGAATCGCGCTTCGAAATCAAACGAAACTCGCCAGCGTAGATAGCGGGCCGGTATAATCACGGCCTGGAGCCTTGGCATTTGGCCGTGGCGATGAATTCCCCTAATGAGACTCGATTTACATGGATATCTCGATTGCTTATTGCGTACAGTGAAACTACAAACCCAAGGCTGTCAGTCTGGCAGCCAGGTTAGCTGATCGATTCGGCGTTTCGGCTCGCCTCATCGAAAGCGGCGGCGGCAGATTCGATGTGCATGTCGACGGCTCGCTGGCGTATTCAAAACATGAGACGGGAGAGTTTCCCGACGAAGCCCGTCTGATCTCCGAGATCGCGCAGAAATTTGTATGACATCAATGCCAAGAAAATCCAGAGCACGAACAGGTAAGGAGTTAGTTGAGTTTTTCCGTCGTTCTCCTCTAGCCGAAATGGCCCTGGAGCTTGAACGAGACCAGTCGGTCGGCCGTATCGCCGACTTCGACGAACGATTTTGCTGCTCAAGGCAAGCAACCATTGATGGAAAAATCCTCAAGTAAACTGGTTGTCGACTAGCGTCACGATAGCGCTGTTGCTGTCCGCCACATGTTGCCATGAACCTGAATTCCGCCGGCTACGATCTGGAAAGTTTCGAAGACGCTCAGGAGTTCTTCCACAGCCGCGGCTGGACGGATGGGTTTCCCGTCGTGCCGCCGACGCCCGAAGCGGTTCAGGCCTGCCTCGAATGGGTGAATCTGCCGCCCGGCGAACTGATCGGCGTCGAGCCGGTCAGGGAACGCGCGGTCACCGCCGAGAAACTGGCGATCAATGCCGTCATGGCCGGTTGCCTGCCGATTCATTTTCCCGTGGTGGTAACGGCCTGGACGGCCATGTTGCAGGAGGAATTTCTGTTGCATGGCGCGACCGCGAGCACAGGCGGCTGTGCTGTCCTGGTCATCATTAACGGGCCGATTCGACAGGAAATCGGCGCGGACAGCGGTTTCAACGTCCTCGGCGGCGGCGACCGGGCGACCGCGGTGATCGGCCGGGCGATGCGGCTTGGCCTGATCAATATTCTCGACGTAAGCCCGGGCGCGATAGACCGCTCGACGCTCGGCCATCCGGGAAAGATCAGCTATTGCATGGCGGAAGACGAAGAAAGTTCCGGCTGGCCGTCCGTCGCCGAAACGCGCGGAATACCCGCCGATGTTTCAGCCATTACCGTGTTCGCCGCCGGCGCGCCGCGGCAGATCATGAACGAATGGACCACCGAGCCCGAGGAAATCCTCGAAACCTATGCCGCGGAAATGCGCGCCAATATGCGCAACTACTCGATCTGGTCCGGCAACTACGTGATCGTCGTGCCGAAACAGCATCGCGATCATTTGCTGGCGGCCGGCTGGAGCAAATCGGACATCGCCGAATTCATCCATCGGCGGGCGCGCATCAAGCGCGGCGAATGGGCCAAGGTCGGCAAGGGCGCGGTCGTTCGCGACAAGCGCGATACCGAGTATTGCGCGCTGCCGTCTCCCGACCATCTACTGGTGCTCGCCGCGGGCGGACCCGCCGGAGGATTCGGCGCAGTCATTCCTCCCTGGCTCGGCCTGAAAAGCCGGGCCGTCACCGTTCCCGTCGGCGCTTGCGTCGATTGCGAGCCCGGTCCGGATTGATGCGCCGCTTGCTTCCGGCTCTCGCCCTATTGGCCGTGGGAATGATTTCACATCATTCGACGGCGGCCGAGCCTGAGCCGATATTGCTTACCATCGAAGGGCATCTGATCGGCAGGATCGAGTCCCTAATGGACTCGGGCGACCCGTCCCGAATCATCCACTCCTATTACGAATTGCTGCCGCAAGAGCAGCGGGACGCCGTCGAGATTCACCGGGAAAGACTCGCCTCGCTG
>CAZUSL010000033.1:0-2699 GCA_964622925.1 uncultured Pseudohongiella sp.
CGGCGCACCTTGGACAAGGCCACCTCAACGCCGCATTTCTCGCAGATAGAGCCGCGATGCTTGAGCCGCTTGTATTTGCCGCACAGGCATTCGTAATCCTTTACCGGGCCGAATATCTTGGCGCAAAAAAGGCCGTCGCGCATCGGTCTGTTGCTCGACATGACCTTGCGCGATATCGAGCGGATTCTCTATTTCGAATCCTTCGTCGTCACCGATTCGCTGATCGACGAAGAGGAAGTAATGCAGCACGAAGGGCAATTGCTCAAGCCCCCGCAGAAAGGACAACTGCTTTCCGACGATCAGTACTACCTAGCCATGGAGAATTGGGGCGACCGCTTCGAGGCGAAGATGGGCGCCGAGGCCGTGCAGGAATTGATGAAGGATCTCGACGTGGAAGCCGAAGTGTTGCGCCTGCGCGAAGAGATTCCGACCACCAAGTCCGAAACAAGGCTGAAAAAACTGTCCAAGCGGCTGAAATTGCTCGAGGCGTTTCTCGAATCCGGCAACAAGCCCGAATGGATGATCATGACCGTGCTGCCGGTGCTGCCGCCCGATCTGCGCCCGCTTGTGCCGCTCGATGGCGGCCGTTTCGCCACCTCGGACCTGAACGACCTGTATCGCCGGGTCATCAATCGCAATAACCGGCTCAAGCGCCTGCTCGACCTGAACGCGCCCGACATCATCGTGCGCAACGAAAAGCGCATGTTGCAGGAAGCCGTCGACGCACTGCTCGACAACGGCCGCCGCGGCCGCGCCATTACCGGCTCCAACAAGCGTCCGCTGAAGTCGCTGGCGGACATGATCAAGGGCAAGCAGGGGCGATTCCGCCAGAATCTGCTCGGCAAGCGCGTCGACTATTCCGGCCGCTCGGTAATCGTGGTGGGCCCGGCGCTGAAACTGCATCAATGCGGCCTGCCCAAGAAGATGGCGCTGGAATTGTTCAAGCCGTTCATTTTCGGCAAGCTCGAAGCACGCGGCCTGGCGACGACGATCAAGGCGGCGAAGAAGATGGTCGAGCGCGAGACCGCCGAAGTTTGGGATATTCTCGCCGAAGTGATCCGTGAACATCCGGTGTTGCTCAATCGTGCGCCGACCTTGCACCGGCTCGGTATCCAGGCCTTCGAACCGGTATTGATCGAAGGCAAGGCGATCCAGTTGCACCCTCTCGTCTGCGCCGCCTACAACGCCGACTTCGACGGCGACCAGATGGCCGTGCACGTACCGCTGACGCTGGAAGCGCAACTCGAAGCCCGCAGCCTGATGATGTCCACCAACAACATCCTCGCGCCGGCCAACGGCGAGCCCATCATCGTGCCTTCCCAGGACGTGGTGCTCGGTCTGTACTACATGACCCGGGAGAGGATCAACGGCAAAGGTGAAGGCATGGTGTTCGCGGATGCCGCCGAGGTGCAACGCGCCTATGAGACCGGCAATGTCGAATTGCATGCGCGCATCAAGGCCCGCATCACCAGTTCCAACCTGAACGAGAACGACGAACTCGAAACGAGCACGGAGATCTACGATACGACCGTCGGCAGAGTGCTGCTGTTCAATATCGTGCCCGAAGGGCTGCCGTTCGAGCTCGTCAACCAGAAGATGGCGAAAAAGCAGATTTCGCGCATCATCAACGTCTGCTACCGCAACGTCGGCCTGAAGGAAACGGTGATCTTCGCCGACCAGCTCATGTATACCGGCTACAAGTTCTCTACCGTTTCCGGCTCGTCCATCGGCGTCAACGATTTCGAAATACCGGAGGAAAAGGCCAGGATCATCAGCCAGGCAAACGCCGAGGTCGAAGAAATCGAAAACCAGTTTGCCTCCGGCCTCGTCACCCAGGGCGAGAAGTACAACAAGGTGATCGACATCTGGTCGAGCGCGAACGAAAAGGTCGCCAAGTCGATGATGGAGGGTCTTTCCACGGAGATTGTCGTCAATCGCCAGGGCGAAGAAGAAGAGCAGGACTCCTTCAATTCGGTGTTCGTGTACGCCGATTCCGGCGCCCGGGGTTCCCCGGCCCAGATTCGCCAGCTCGCCGGCATGCGCGGCCTGATGGCGCGGCCCGACGGCTCGATCATTGAAACGCCGATTACCGCGAATTTCCGCGAGGGCCTGAACGTTTCGCAATATTTCACTTCGACCCACGGTGCGCGCAAGGGTCTGGCCGATACCGCCCTGAAGACCGCCAATTCCGGCTACCTGACGCGGCGTCTGGTCGATATTTCCCAGGATCTGGTGATTACCGAGCAGGATTGCGGCACCGGGAACGGGCTCAACATGGCGCCGATCATCGAAGGCGGCGACATCATCGCGCCGCTCGGCGACCGGGTACTCGGCCGGGTACTCGCGAACGATATCGTCGATCCCGGCACGGGCGAAATCATTGCCGAGGCTGGCTTCATGATCAACGAGCGCACCGTGGACCGGCTTGAATCCTGCGGCGTGGACCAGGTCCACGTGCGCTCGCCCATTACCTGCGAAACCCGCTTCGGGATCTGCAGTCAATGTTACGGGCGCGACCTGGCGCGCGGCCATCTGGTCAACGTCGGCGAGGCCGTCGGCGTGATCGCGGCGCAGTCGATCGGGGAACCGGGCACGCAATTGACCATGCGTACCTTCCATATCGGCGGCGCCGCCTCCCGGGCCACCGCAAGCGACTCCGAGCAGGTGCGAACCACCGGTTCGATCCATCTGAGTAACAT